>DASZXM010000903.1:0-6093 GCA_035546415.1 Pseudonocardiaceae bacterium | reverse complement strand
CGGGTGGGGCAGCGCGGCCATGATGCCGATGCCGGGGATGTAGGCCGGGAACTGCTGGCGGTAGGTGTCGGTCCGCCATATCGTGCCCGGGTCGCCGTCGATCACCCTGCCCAGCGCGGCCGGGTTGTCCGGGGTGCCCTGCACGAGGTACTCGGTGACGGCCGTCGGCGCCACCGGCGGTGGCGGTGGCTTGGTCGTCGTGGTCGGCGGCCGCGTGGTGGTCGTGGTCGTCGTGGTGGTGAAGTGCGGGACGGACACCTGCTGCGCGGCCGCACCGCGCGGCACGTCGAACGCCCCGGCCACCTTCGCGCCGACCAGCGCGGCCGCGATGGCCACCACCGTGCCCACGACGCCCGCGACGACACCCCGGCGCACCCTGGGCCCGCGCGCTTTCGGTCGGTGGACCGGCTCGGGTTCGGGCGCCGGCGGCGCGTCCGGGATCGCCGCGGGCGGCTCGACGTGTGTCAGCAGCAGCGGCATGTCCACGGTCGTCTCGGTCTGGTACGCGATGACCTCGTCCAGCGCGCGCAGCAGCGGCCCGCACGTCCGGATGTCCGGCACGCGCGTGTCGTCGATGCTCAGCAGCACGATCAGTGACAGGTCACGGGGCACGTCCGGCCGCACGTCGGCCGGTGCCAGCAGGCCGTCCGGGTCCGGCCACCTGCCGGTGAGCAGCAGGTACAGCAGGAACGCCAGGCCGCGCGCGTCCTCCCGGGTGGTGGCGTCCGGCCGCGTGCCACGGAACGCGAGCACGGCCGTGCCCTCGTCGCCGATCCGGATGCGGCTGGCCATGTCCACGCCCGCCGTGACGCCTGCGTGGTGAGCCGCGTCCACGGCGGCGACCAGCGGCCGCAGCACCCGGCACGCCGTGACCACCGGCAGCGGCCCGTCCAACACGACGTCCGTCAGGTCGACGCCGTCGGTCCACTCCGCCACGACGAGCCCGAGCACGCCGTCGTGCGACGCGGCCACGTGACCGGGCCCGGGCAGGTAGAGCACCCGCGCCAGCGCGGGCTGGGCGACGGTCTCGGCGTAGCGGACGCCCTCCAGGATGTGCCGGGCCCGTGCCACGGCGCGTTCGTCGGACCGGTCACCGACCAGCACGGTCAGCGCGATGTTGCGATCGTGCTGGACGTCCCAGGCGTGCCAGAACTCCAGCCCGGCCTCGACGTCGGCACCGCACTGCGCGAGCAGTTGGTACCGACCGTCGCCGAGCACCTCGTCCGGCGCCAAGCCCATCGGTGCGGTCCTTGTCGTGGCAGGTGATCACGCCGGGGACAAGCCTCCCGCCAGCGCGCCGCCGTGGCAAGCATGATGGTGGGGTGCGAGTGGCCGTCCTGTCCGACACCCATGCCCCGCGCCGGTGGAAGGCGTGCCCGCCGAGGGTCGCCGAACACCTGCGCGACGCCGACCTGATCCTGCACGCCGGTGACGTGTGCGTGCCCGCCGTGCTCGACGAACTGCAGGCGTACGCACCGGTGCACGCGGTGTGCGGCAACAACGACGGGTCCGACGTCGTGGCGTGGGGCGCGCCGGAGACGCTCGAACTGGAGGTCGCCGGCCTGCGCGTGGCGATGATCCACGACAGCGGGCAGAAGACCGGCCGGGCCGCGCGGCTGCACCGGTTGTTCCCGGACGCGGATCTGGTGGTGTTCGGCCATTCGCACATCCCGATGGACCTGACGGAGGCAGGTGTGCGGATCTTCAACCCCGGGTCGCCGACCGACCGCCGCCGGCAGCCGCACGGCACGATCGGCCTGCTCACGATCGAGGACGGCCAGCTGCTCGACGCCCGCATCGTCCCGGTCGACTGACACCGGGCCGCGCGCGGTGCCGTTGATTGTGATCCCGATGCCTGCCAACGCCTTCGCGTCATGCACGGTGATCGCGTTGAGCGCCGGCCGGGAACTGGAGCTCCCATCGGCGGCCGCCCGGTCCAGGCGCCCGGTTCGAACCGCGCACGCTGGTGACGTTCACGATCCGACCGCGCAGGTCGTCCGCTGTTCCGACCCGTCCGACATCGCGGGAACCCACCAGCACGACGAGGCCGGCTCGGCCGGACCGGCACTCCGGCCGGGCGGGTTGTCACGTCAACCACGGTAGGCTCGCCCCGTGCGAGAACGGCCGCTCACCAGGGACGAGACGGCGACCTGGCACGCCTGGAAACGGGTCGCCGAAGCGATCCGGGCCGGCGTGGCGCGCGATGTCGGCGACGCGACCGGGCTGTCCGAGCCCGACTACGGCGTACTGTCCCGGCTGGTCGACCTCGGCCAGGGCAGCCTCCGCCAGCAGACGCTCGCCGACTCCATGGCCTGGCACAAGAGCCGCCTCTCACACCACCTGACGCGCATGGAACAGCGTGGGTTCGTCACGCGCGAGACCGGTTCCGGTGGCACCACGGTCGTCATCACGTGCGTCGGGCGCGCCGCGATCGACGCCGCTCGGCCGATCCATGCCGCCGCTGTTCGCAAACATCTGCTGGACGTCTTGACGCCGGAATTGCGGGACGCTGTCGTGAACATCGCCGCGACGATCGAGAACACCGGCTGACCGGGTGAGTGGGGACATCCGGTTCCGCTGTTTCCGCGAAAACAGTGGCGTGTGCCGACGCGGGTCGGCGACACTGGAACGGCGTGACGAGGGGGCGAACAGTTCAGATGTCCGTGGCACACCAGGCCCTGGCCATGTGCGTGACCGCCGGGGTGCCGGTGCTGCTGTGGGGCAGTCCGGGCACCGGCAAGACGTCCGTGGTGCGCTCGCTCGGCGAGTCGTTCGGGTGGCCCGTCGAGGTGGTCGTCGGCTCCATCCGTGAACCCACCGACTTCGCCGGACTGCCCGTCGTCGTCGACGGTGGTGTGCGGCTGGCGCCGCCCGCGTGGGCCCGCCGCCTCGCCGATGCCGGTGCGGGTGTGCTGTTCCTCGACGAGCTGACCACCGCCCCGCCCGCCGTGCAGGCCGCGATGCTGCGGATCGTGTTGGAACGCGTCGTCGGCGACCTGGCGCTGCCGGCCGGCGTGCGCGTCGTGGCCGCCGCCAACCCGCCGGAACAGGCCGCCGACGGCTGGGAACTGAGCGCACCGCTGGCCAACCGCCTGGTGCACCTGGACTGGCCGGTGGACGCCGCAGCGATCGCCGACGGTCTCGCCGTCGGCTTCCCGCCTCCGCCCGCCAGCCACCACACCGGCCCGGACCCGGCCCGCCTGGCCGCCGCGCGGGCGACGGTGGCGGCGTTCTTGAAGGTGCGCCCGGCGCTCGTGCTGCAGGTGCCGACGTCGGCCGCGCAGGCAGGCCGCGGCTGGCCCAGCCCGCGCAGCTGGGAGACCGTCGCCACGCTGCTGGGCATGTGCGACACGGCGGGCGCCGACGAGGACGTGCGGTCGACGCTGATCTCCGGTGCCGTCGGCGAGGGAGCCGGCATCGAGTTCCTGTCCTGGCAGCTCAACGCCGACCTGCCGGACCCGGAGGCCGTGCTGGCCGACCCGGACTCGTTCGAGCTGCCCGAACGCAGCGACCGGGCGTTCGCGGTGCTGACGGCCGTCGCGTCGGTCGCGATCGCGCACGGCGACGCCGACTCCTGGTCGGCCGCGTGGCGGGTGCTGGCCAAGGCCACCGACGCCGCGCCGGACGTCGCCACCCTGGTCGCCCAGTCGCTGGCCGCCGCCCGCCCGGCGGGTGCCGCGCTGCCGGTCGAGGTGCTGCAGCTGATGCCCGTGCTGCGGGCGGCCGGCCTGCTGCCCGACAATCCGGACGGGCGGTAGCCCGATGGCGCCCCGCATCCGGCGCATCGACGCGCTGACCGTCGCCCAGCGGCAGAAGTGGGCGGCGGCCCGGGTGTGGACCGCCCGGCACGCGCCGTACCTGGCATCGGCGATCCTGGCCCTGGAACCGCTGGTCGTCGAGCAGGACGGACCCGCCTACGACCTGCGCGCGCTGCCCACGGACCCGGCGTGGCACGTCTATCTCGACCCGGACGTCGTCGAGGCCACCGACGTCCCGGAACTGGGTTTCTGGCTGCTGCACCAGGTGACGCACCTGCTGCGCCGGCACGCCGACCGGTACCCGGGTATGGGGGTGGCCACCCCGTTCGGCGGCCGCAACGCCGACCAGCGCCGCTGGAACGTCTCCGGTGACGCGGAGATCGACGACGACCTGTGCGTCGACGAGGTCGCCGTGCCGGAGCGCGCGGTCACACCGGCCGGCATCGGCCTGCCCGAGTCGTGGGTCGCCGAGCAGTACTGGGACAAGCTGGCCGGCGTCGACCTGCCCGCGGACACGCCCGACTGCGGCACCGGCGCGGACGGCCAGCCCCGGGAGTGGAACGCCGGTCTGTCCGGCCTCTCCGAGGCGAACCGGAAGCTGCTGTACCGCGACGTGGCGCGGCGCATCCGCGAGCACAACCGGGGCGACACGCCCGCCGGCTGGCAGCGGTGGGCCGACGAGGTGTTGGAGCCGGTGGTCGACTGGCGCCGCGCGCTGCGGGCGGCCGTCCGGCACGGCGTCGCGGACATCGCCGGCCGCGTCGACTTCACCTACCGCCGCCCGTCCCGGCGGGCCGCGGCGCTGCCCGACGTCGTGCTGCCCAGCCTCCGCCAGCCGCTCCCGACGGTCGCCGTCGTCATCGACACGTCCGGCAGCATGAGCGACGGGATGCTGTCCCAGGTCCTCGGTGAGGTGCATGGCCTGCTGGCCAGTGTGGGCGTCGGTCGCAACCGGCTGCACGTGGTGTGCTGCGACGCGCGGGCCTACCAGGCGCAGCGGGTGATGAGCGCGCGCGAGGTGCGGCTGCTCGGCGGTGGCGGCACCGACATGGGCGCCGGGCTCGCCGCCACGACCGACCTGCGGCCCAGGCCGGACCTGGTCATCGTGCTCACCGACGGGCACACGCCATGGCCGGCCGAGCCGCCCGGCAAGGCGAAGGTGCTGGTCGGGCTGATGGACCGGACCGGCAGCGTGCCGGAATGGGCCACGTCGGTGGCGATCGACCCGGAAATGGCGCGATGAGACGATTCAACGACCCCGATGACCGGAACAGACCGCCCGAGGACCTGACGGCGTGGCTGGCCGCCGGACTGCGCCGGGTGGACGCGCAGGCGTGGCGCCGCTGGAACTTCACGTTGGCGGACGCGAAGAAATGGCGCGCTGCCGGGGTCGTCGAGGCGTTGACGGCAGCACAGTGGACCATCGCCGGGGTCAACCCCACCACGGTGCGGGACTGGATCGACGCGAAGATCACCGTCGGCGAGGCGATCCGGTGGCACGAGTTCGGGTTCGACCTGGAACAGGCCAAGGAGCACATCCGCAAGGGACAGAGTCCGGACGACGCGTACCGGCGGCGGCAGGGCGGCACCATGCACTCCGCCTTGTCCGGTGCGGCAACGGGTCTGGGCAACCGCATCCAGACGTTCCTGCAGGCCGGCGTCTCGCACAACGTCATGGGCAGCTACCTCCAGACACAGTGGACGGACGACGAGGCCGTCGCCTGGTCCAAGGAGGGCATCCAGGCCTGGGACGCCAAGATGTGGCGGTCGTTGGGGCTGACACCCGCCGAGGCGGGGGACCAGGCCAAGGCCGGCAGGGAACCGGCCGACGTGATCCGGGACTGGTGGCGGGCCGGCATTCCGTTCGACGAGGTGGCGGAGTGGCTGGGCGCCGGTCTGTCACCGGAGGAGGCCGTGGCGCAGCGCGCGGCCGGGGTGACGGTGGAGCAGGCGGCCGCGCTGCGGGCGCTGCGGCGGGGCGGCGCGCTCTGACGGACGGGCGGACGGTCGGCGCGTGATCGAGATCGTGGTCGCCCACACGACTGAGTCGACGCTCTCGACGCGGTCCGGGAACTGTTGGTGGACGTGTTCGACGGCAACCTGTCCAACCACGACTGGGAACACCGCCTGGGCGGAATCCACGCGCTGGCATGGGATCGCGGCGAACTCGTCGGGCACGCGTCGGTCGTGGGACGGCGGCTGGTGCACGGCGGCCAGGCGCTGCGGACCGGGTACGTCGAGGGTGTCGGCGTCCGGGCCGACCACCGCCGGCAGGGCTGCGCCTCGGCGCTGATGGACGCGCTGGAACGGGTGATCCGCGGCGGCTACGAGGTCG
>DASZXM010000902.1:0-2734 GCA_035546415.1 Pseudonocardiaceae bacterium | reverse complement strand
CGTTCTTCTCGCACTCGTCACTGGGCTGCGCCATCTGCGACCCGGTCATCGCGCTGTGGTGCCTACGCGGCGGCCCGTCGCTACCCGCCCTCGTCCGATCCTGGTTCGCCCGACCCATGGGTGCCGGTGGCTCCACCGCGTCACATCAGCCGGCCGAGTAACGGGGCGGACCTGGCCGGCGCCTGCGGGACCCCTCCCGGTCGGCGCTGTGACAATCCCGCTGTGACGTCACGGATTCTGTTGCTGACCCTCGGCCTCCTCGTTGTCGCGGGGTTGGGCGCGTTCGGTGCTGTGTCGATCGTCGTGGGGTTCGCCGAACAGCATGCCGCCGACGACACCTATGTCGTCGGCTTCGCCAACCCGGGTGCCGACTGCGGTGAGGGTGCGCAGAGTTTCGACGTGGCCACGGGCGCGGCGCTGAGCTGCGTGCCAGAAGGTGCCGGCGCCGGCTCCGACAGAGCGGATTTCCCGGGTTTCACCGACGCGCAGAACGACCAGGTGACCCAACTCGCGAAAGATCTCGGCGCGGACGGGTTGTCCCTCGCGGACCAACAGCGGCTCCAGCACCTGGTCGACACGCTGGCCGCGACCGTCCCGCCGGCGCGCCGACCGCACTACGACGAAGGCGTCTCACTCGAACCGCTGTGGGGCGCGGCGTTGGCCTGGGTCGGTGGCGGCACCGTCGTGGTCTGTGTGCTGTGCTTCGTCCTGGTCCTCCGTTCGGCCGGCATGCGTCGATGGGTGCACGGCCGGTAGGTGACCCGCGTGGGCGCGGGCGGCCTCACCAGGGCAGCGTCTGGTTCCGGTGGTCCAGGAATCGCAGACCGCCCTCGCCGGCATGTGCGGTGATCGTGTCGACGACACCCGGGATGCTGTCCTCGATCGCCAGCGGGGCGCCGGGGCCGCCCAGTTCGGTCCGGACCCAGCCCGGGGAGATCAGCAGCAGCGTGCGTGGGTCATCGGCGTGCCGGGCGGCGAAGCAGCGCATGAGTTGGTTCAACGCCGACTTACTGGCCCGGTAGACCTCGTACCCGGCGCCGGTGTTGAGCGTGATGCTGCCCTGGCGGGAGGACATGACACCGATCGTGCCCGCCGACGTGACGACGTCGTGAAATGCCTCCACGACGCGCATCGGGCCCAGGGCGTTGGTCTCCATCAGGTGGTGGAAGGTCTCGGTCGGCACGCTGGTGAACGGGACATCGCCATTGGTGGTTCCCGCGTTGACGAAGAGCAGGTCGAACGCCGTGCCGGCGACCTGCTCGTGCAGCGCGGCGATCTGCCGGGGCACGGTGATGTCGACGTTCTGCGCGACGGTCAGGCGGCCGTCGGCGGACTCGGCAAGATCATGCAGCGGCGTGCGCCTCGCGCCACGCACCGTTGCCGTCACCTGCCAGCCGCGGGTCACGTACTCCGCGGCCATGGCCAGCCCGAGTCCCCGGGACGCCCCGACGATGAGTGCCTGCTTGCCGGGTGGTGGAGTGGTCATGCACCGATGACATCATCGGCGGCCGGCGATCGTCCAAGACCGATCAGGGCCGCTGTCGATAACCTCGGGGCATGGACCGGCTGGAGACACGGGAGCTGGAGTACTTCGTCGCGGTCGCCGAGGAACTGCACTTCGGCCGAGCCGCGGCGCGGCTGCGGATCGCCCAGCCGGCACTGTCGAAGGCGATCCGGAGAATCGAACACCGGCTGGGCGTCCGGTTGTTGGAACGCGGCAGTCGGCAGGTCCGGCTGACCGCGGCCGGCGAGATCCTCCTCGACGAGGGCCGGCGGGCACTGGAAGCGGTGCTGGCCGCCGCCCGCCACGCCCGGCAGGCCGGCGTGCCCGACGGGCGACTCACGCTGGTGGTGAAGCCGGACGGTGATGGCGGACTGTTACCCGACATTCTCACCGCCTACGAGCGGGAACCGGGTGTACCCGCCGTGGAGGTCGTCTTCGGCGACACCGTCGACCGGGCATCCCTCCTGCGTGACGGGCGCGCGGACGTCGCGCTGCTGCACACACCGCACGAGGACCTGCGGGGCCTCGACGCCGAACCCCTGATGGTCGAGCCCCGGGTGGCGGTGCTGCCGGAGTGGCACCGCTACGCACGGCGGGCCGGTCTGCGTTGGGCGGACCTACGGGACGAGACGCTGCCACGCTGGCACGGCCGGGCGGCCGGCGGCGCGACCGGGCCCGTCGTCGCCGACGTGACCCAGCTCAAGCAGTTGGTCGTCCTCGGCCGCACGATCGGCGTCCTGGCACGGTCCACGCTGGGGCAGTTGGGCGGCGAACTGGTGTGCGTGCCCGTCCTGGATGCCACACCGAGCACCCTGGTCGTCGCGTGGCCGTCCCACCGCTGCTCCACGCCCGTGCGGGCGTTCGTCCGGGCGGCGATGGCCGCTGCCAGCCGGCGGTACGGCGGCGCGCATGCCGGGAATCCCTCGTCCTGGACAGGGCCGACTTCGCCGGGGGAGTCGGCGACCAGGCCGCCGACAGCACGCGCCGCGGCGGGTCGAGCGTCCACCGAAATGCGGTAGCGGGCGGCGCGGTGTTGCTGGTACGCCCTTGCCATGGCGAGACATCGCTGGGTGGCGGGGATCGCGGCCGGGCTGGCCATGACGACGTTACCGGTGCTGGCGGCCACGCCCGCGTCGGCCGAGGGCGGTCCGCGCCTGACCGGCGCGCACCCCTGTGTCGGTCAGCCGGACTTCACCTGTTCGACGCTGACCGTGCCGATCGACCACACCG
>DASZXM010000901.1:0-2272 GCA_035546415.1 Pseudonocardiaceae bacterium | reverse complement strand
ACCGGGTGGTCGTCCACCACGAGCACCTTGATCGGGTCAACCATCGGTCGGCACCACCAATCGCACCGTCGCACCGCCACCGGGCCGCGACGTGACCGTCAACCGGCCGCCCACCGCGTGCGCGCGCTCCCGCATGGACATCAGGCCCAGCCGCCGGCCGGCCTCCCCGTCCGGTCGCGCGTCCGCGTCGAAGCCGCCGCCGTCGTCGGTGATCTCCAACACCGCCGCGCCGTCCTCTTCGGACAGTGTGACGGTCACCTGTCCGGGGTGGCCGTGGCGCAGCGCGTTGTGCAGCGCCTCCTGGGCGATCCGGTAGGCAGCCTCCTGTGCCGCCGCACTCAGCCCGGGAACCGGGCGGCCGCGGAACCGCACGGCCGCGTCGTGCACCCGGTCCAGCAGGTCGGCCTGCTTGCGCAACGCCACCTGGAGTCCGTCGCCCGCCAGGTCGACCGGGCGCAGGCCGACCACGATCGCCCGCAGCTCCCCCATCGCGTCGGTCGCCAGCTCCCGGATGGTGGCCAGCTCGGCCGCTGCCCGCGCCGGGTCGCGCTCCAACAGCGTGGTTGCCGAGTCGGTGCTCAGCCGCAGGCTGAACAGCTTCTGCGTGACGGCGTCGTGCAACTCGCGGGCGATGCGGTTGCGTTCGGCCATGATGGACAGTTCCCTGCTGCGCTCGTACAGCCGGGCGTTGACCAACGCGATCGCGGCGTGCGCCGCGAGCAGCCGGAGCAGTTCCTGGTCGGCTGCGGTGAACCCGCCCGGGGTGTTCTTGTTGGCCAGGAACAGCTCGCCGAGGATCTCGTCGCCGTCGACGATCGGCATGCCGAGGAAGTCGGTCAGCACCGGGTGGGCAGCGGGCCACCAGCCGAACTGCGGGTGGTCGCGGATGTCGTCCAGCCGCACCGGGTTCGGGTCGCGCAGCATCACGCCCAGCAGGCCGTGCTGGCGTGGCACCGGCCCGATCGCGCGCCACTGCTCGTCGGACACGCCGTCGGCCAGGAACTCCGCGAACGACCCGTTGTCGTCGGGCACGCCGAGGGCGGCGTAGCGGGCGTCGGCCAGCCTGCGGGCCGACGTGACGATCGTGCGCAGCACGTCGCGCACGGACAGTCGCGAGGTCACCGCCAACACCGCGGCGCTCACCTCGTGCAGTTCCGTGCCGTCGAATCCGCCCACACCCGAACGGTACCCAGATTCCCGGCCGGGCGGCTCGGGCGCGGGTCCTAGGACCAAGGACCGAGGACCCGGCCGTCCCGCGCCCGATGGCGATCACGCCGGCCGTGCCTAGCGTCGGTGGTGTCGAAGATCGAACGAGAACGAGGAGGTGGCGGGATGTCCGTCGCCATCATCACCGGAGCGTCCCGAGGGCTGGGCCGGGCCCTGGCCGGCGGACTGGCAACGGCCGGATGGCGGCTCGTGCTGGACGCACGCGGCGCCGACGCGCTCGCCGAGGCAGGCGCGTCGACCGGGGCGGTCACCGTCGCCGGTGACGTCACCGACCCGGCGCACCGCGCGGCACTGATCGCCGCCGCCGACGAACTGGGCGGTGTCGACCTGCTGGTGAACAACGCCGGCATCCTCGGTCCCAGCCCGCAGCCGTTCCTCGCCGACTACCCGCTGGACGTGCTGCGCGACGTCTACGAGGTGAACGTCGTCGCACCGCTGGCGCTCACCCAACTGGCCCTGCGCGGCGGTGCCACGGCGATCGTGAACGTCACGTCGGACGCGGCCGTCGAACCGTATCCCGGGTGGGGTGGGTACGGCTCGGCGAAGGCGGCCGTGCAACAGCTGTCCCGGGTGCTGGGCGCCGAACGGCCGGACGTCCGGGTGTGGGCCGTGGACCCGGGTGACCTGCGCACCCGGATGCACCAGGAGGCCTTCCCCGGCGAGGACATCGGTGACCGGCCGCTGCCGGAGACGGTGGTCCCGGCGTTCCTGAGGCTGGTCGCCGAACGGCCGGTATCCGGCCGGATCAAGCTCGCCGACCTGCTGGCCGCGGCATGACCGCGCTGTGGCTGCCGTGCGGCGTGACCGACCTGGACCGCGCGACCGACTTCTACGCCGACCGCGTCGGCCTGTCCGTTGTGGACTCCTGGGAGCGCGACGGCGAACGCGGTGCCGTGCTGCACGCGGGCGACGCCTACCTGGAGTTCGTCGCGAACGGCGACCCGCCACCCGGCGCGGAGATGCCCCTGGCGTTCCGGCTGGCCACCCCGGCCGACGTGGACGCCGCGTTCCGGCCGGCCGCCGACCTGCTCGCGCCACCACACCG
>DASZXM010000900.1:0-10715 GCA_035546415.1 Pseudonocardiaceae bacterium | reverse complement strand
CCGGAACCCATCGCGGGCCCCGGTCACAGGTCGGCGGTGGCCGCGGTCGCCGCCGTGTGGACCACCTTGGCCAGTACCGGTATGTCGGTGCGCGCACACCGCACGCTCGGGACCGCGACGGCCAGGCCCGCCACCGCTCGGCCCGCGCTGTCCCGGATACACGTCCCGACGGCCACGATGCCCCGCTCGCTCTCCTCGAAGTTGGTCGCGTAGCCACGCCTGCGCACGGTCGCCAACTGTCGCTGCAGCGCGGCCCGGCGCATGGCCGGACCGGCCGGCGAGTCGAGCAGGTCGCGCGGGTACAGCGCGGTCAACTGGTCGGTGGACAGTTCGGCCAGCAGCGCCTTGCCACCGGACGTGCAGTGCGCCGGCAGCAGCATGCCCGTGCGGGAGCCGATGCGCAGCACGTGCGTCGCCTCGACGCAGTCGATGAACCGCACGCCGTTGCCCTCCAACACCATCAGGTGGCACGTCTCGTGCAGTTCGCCGTACAGCCACTCGACGTGCCGGTGCAACAGCGCCCGCAGGTCCGGAGTGGACGGGCCGGCCAGTGCCATCCGCTCGAACGCCGGACCGGGACGGTAGGCCTTGTGCGCGTCCTGCACGGCGAACCCGCGGTAGCTGAGCGCACCGAGCAGTCGGTGCGCCGTCGACCGGGCCACACCGAGGTGCTCGGCGGCGTCGGTGACGCGGACGTGTCGCCGCTCGGACAACAGGAGCAGCAGTCGCAGCACGTTGTCCGCGGACTCCACCGGGTAACCGGGTTTGTTCTGCACCGCAGAATTATAAGACGAACAGATTCTGTGGCCATACCGTCGTGGTTACGGTTCGCGGTAACCACGCCAACTGGGCAACGCCGCCCGCCGGGAGGTTCCCCGTGACCGACTCCGTTCCCGACGTACGCACCGAGCTGCGTGCCGCACCCCTTCGACCGTTCCACTGGTTGCTCGTCGGCCTGGTCGCACTCGCGACGATGTTCGACGGCTACGACACGCTGATCCCGTCCTACGTGATCCACTTCGTGGCCAAGCCCTGGCACCTGTCCGAGGGCGCGGTCGGTTTCCTGGTGTCCTCCGGGCTGATCGGCTTCGCCGTCGGCTCGGTGGCGCACGGCGTGATCGCCGACCGGATCGGCAGACGCCCGACGCTGATCGCCGGCCTGCTCGTCGCGGGCGGGTTCAGCGTCCTGACCGGCGTGTTCGCCACGTCCTACACGTCGTTCATCGCTCTGCGCGCGCTCACCGGCCTCGGCCTCGGCGTGCTGCTGCCACTGGGCACGGCGTACGTCAACGAGTACCTGCCGCAGCGGGTGCACCACCGGCTCGCGGTCCTCGGCGGCGCCGGGTTCGCACTCGGCGGCGTGCTCGCCGCCCTGCTGGGTGTCGCGCTGACCGGTGGCGGCAACTGGCAGTCGCTGTTCTACGTCGGTGGGGGAGCCCTGGTCCTCGGCCTGATCTACCTGGCCGTGTTCCCCGAGTCGGTAGAGTACCTGGTCGCCCATGGCCGGACCACCGACGCGATCCGGCTGCTCGGCCGGATCCGTCCGGACCGCGTCGCCGTGTACGACACCGCGGGCCTGGTCGCGGCCGCCCAGCCACCGGCCCGCGACGTGCGGCTGGTCCTGTCCTCGCCGTACCGGGTGCGCACGGTCGCGCTGTGGGTGTCGTCGTTCCTGCTGCTGTTCAACGTGTACGGCCTGTCCACGTGGACACCGGAGCTGATGATCGAGCGCGGGCACGGCTTCGCCACCGGGTTCGGCTTCGGGGCGGTGCTGCAGGGGACGTCGATCGTCGGCGCTCTGATCGGCGGTCTGGTCGCCGACCGCTGGCTGGGCGCGCGCCGCAGTCTGATGCTGTGGTGCGCACTGGGCGTCGTCGCCGCGATCGTGATCGCCCTGGCCGGCGGTACGGCCGTGGACATCGTTGCCGTCGCCGGTGCCGGCCTGTTCATCATCGGTGGGCAGTTCCTGCTCAACAACGTCTGCGCCATCACCTATCCCGTCCACGCCCGAGGCACGGGCGAGGGCCTGATGCTCGGGTTCGGGCGCGTCGGCGGCATCCTCGGCCCGACCATCGGTGGATCGCTGCTCGGCGCGTTCGGCGGAACGTCGGCGCTGTTCTTCGCCGTCGCCGTGGCCGCCGCGCTGGCTGTCGCCAGCACGTCGTTCGTCACCGGCCGCACCGCTGTTCCGGTCAGCGGTGCGGCGACACCACAACAAGGAGTTCCCGCGTGACCACAGTCGATCCCGCACTCGACCGGCTCTACCAGGACTTCGCCGCCGCCGGCCTGCTGCCGCTGTGGACGCAGCGGGAGGACCTGATGCCCCTGACGCCACAGCCCGCGGCCAGGGCGCACGTCTGGCGGTGGGCACAGCTGTACCCGATCGCCGAGCGGGCCGGTGAACTGGTACCGGTTGGCCGGGGTGGTGAGCGCCGTGCGATCGCGCTGGCCAACCCCGGCCTGCCCGGTGAGCCTTACGCCACACCGACGCTGTGGGCGGCGATCCAGTACCTCGGCCCCCGGGAGGTCGCACCGGCGCACCGGCACACGCAGGGGGCGTTCCGGTTCGTCGTGGAGGGCGAGGGCGTGTGGACCGTCGTGGACGGCGACCCGGTCGCGATGCGCCGTGGTGACCTGCTGCTCACCCCGAGTTGGGCGTTCCACGAGCACCACAACCCGACCGACCGGCCGATGGCGTGGCTGGACGGGTTGGACATCCCGTTGGTCGCCGGCCTGAACGCCGGCTTCTTCGAGTTCGGCCCGGACACCGTCGCCGACACCAGCACACCGGAGAAGTCCCGGGGCGAACGGCTGTGGGCCCATCCCGGCCTACGGCCGCTGGCCGGCATCGACCGGGAACCACCGGTCTCCCCACTGCCGGCCTACCGGTGGCAGCACACCGACGCCGCATTGGCGGCACAACTGGAGTTGGCCGCGGCGGGCCACCCGGGCGCGATCGCGCCCGGCCACGCCGGTGTGCGGTTCACCAACCCGGCCACCGGTCGGGACGCGCTGACCAGCCTGCGCACCGAGATGCACCGGCTGTCCGCCGGCACCGCCACACCGGTGACCCGCACCGTCGGCTCCTCGGTGTGGCAGGTGTTCGCCGGCGAGGGGGAGGTGTTGCTGGGCGAGCGGCGCATCGAGATCACCACCGGAGACCTCGTTGCCGTGCCGTCGTGGCAGGAGCTGTCGTTCCACGCACGTGGCGACCTGGACCTGTTCACCTTCAGCGATGCTCCGGTCTACGAGGCGCTGCGGCTGCACCGGAGCGTCGTCGCATGAGGCTGGCCACCATCCGCACGGCTGGCGGCACCGCCGCTGTGCGTGTCGAGGGCGACCGGGCCGTGCACCTGGGCGAGCCCGATGTCGGCACACTGCTGCGGCACCCGGACTGGTCGGAGCGCGCAGCCGCCGACGGCCCGGCGACGTCGGCCGACGAGCTCGACTTCGCGCCGGTCGTGCCGCAGCCGGAGAAGATCATCTGCGTCGGTCTCAACTACCGGCAGCACATCCTGGAGATGGGCCGGGAACTACCGGAATATCCGACGCTGTTCGCGAAGTTCCCGCCCGCGCTGATCGGCGCCCACGACGACATCGTGCTGCCGGCCGTGTCCGACGCGATGGACTGGGAGGCCGAACTCGCGGTGATCGCCGGCCACGGCAACACCATCGCCGGGTACACCGTGCTCAACGACGTGACCGCCCGCGACTGGCAGTACCGGACGCCACAGTGGTTGCAGGGCAAGACGTTCGCCAACACCACGCCTGTCGGTCCGTACCTGGTCACGGGCGATCCCGGCGCCGCCGAACTGACGTGTACGGTCAACGGTGAGCGGATGCAGTCCGCGTCCACATCGGACCTCGTGTTCGGCCCGGCTGAACTGGTCGCCTACATCGCCACGATCCTCCCGCTGACGCCAGGCGACATCATCGCCACGGGTACTCCGGGCGGAGTCGGCCACGCCCGGGAACCCGCCGTTCGCCTCGGCGACGGCGACATCGTCACCACCCGGATCGCCGGGCTGGGCGAGTGCCGCAACCGGTGCCGCGCGGAGAAACCGTCGTGACACCACCGCTCGCGCGGCTGCTGGCCTGGCAGGACGAGGGCACCGCCCGGATCGAGTCGACCGTGGCGGGCCTGCCCGACACGCGGCTCGCCGAGCCCTGCGGACTGCCCGGCTGGCAGCGCCGCCACCTCCTCGCGCACCTGGCCCGCAACGCCGACGCCCTGGTCAACCTGCTGACCTGGGCCGCCACCGGCGTGCCGACGCCGATGTACACCGACACCGACCAGCGCGCCCGTGACATCGACACCGGGGCAGCGCAGCCACCGGCAGTCTTGCGGCAGGACCTGCTGGCAGCCGACGAACGCTATCGCGACGCCGTCGCCGCGCTGCCCGAACCCAACTGGGCGGTGCGGGTGCGCAGCGCGCAGGGTCGGGACATCCCGGCCGCCGAGGTGCCGTGGTTGCGGGTCCGCGAGCTGTGGGTGCACCTGGTCGACCTGGACTGTGGATCGACGCTGGCCGACCTGCCGCCCGACCTGGTCACCGCACTGCTCGTCGACGCCACGGCCGCGTTGAGCCGGAAGCCGGACGCCCCGGCCGTCCATCTCGTGTCCGACGCCGGTGAGTGGGCGATCGGTGCGGACCCGTCGACCACGATCCGAGGTACCCCGACGGCCCTGCTCGGCTGGGTCACCGGCCGCACGCCGGGCACCGACCTGATCGGCCCGCTACCCCCACTTCCCCGATGGCTGTGAACGGAGCATCCATGTCCTCAACCGTCCGCGTCGCGATCGTCGGCGGTGGCGTCGGCGGCCTGACGCTGGCTCTGGAACTGCACGCGGCCGGCATCGAGTGCCGTGTGTTCGAGGCGGTACCGGAGTTGGCGGCGGTCGGTGTCGGCATCAACCTGCTGCCGCACGCCACGCGCCACCTGGACCGCCTCGGCCTGCTGGCCGAGTTGGCAGCGGTCGCCGTGACGACGCGCGAGTCGGTGTTCTTCAACCGGTTCGGCCAACGCATCTACACCGAGCCCGCCGGTCTTGCCGCCGGCTACCGATGGCCGCAGTTCTCCATCCACCGCGGCGATCTGCAGGCGGTCCTGGCCGGCGCGGTCCGCGGCCGGCTCGGTGCGGACGCCCTGGTCACCGGGCACACGTGTGTCGCGGTGAAAGAGGACGCCGACGGGGTCACCCTCGACTTCACCCGGTCGGACGGCACGACGACGACCGAGCATGCCGATGCCGTGGTCGGTTGCGACGGCGTCCACTCGGTGATCCGCAGGCAACTGCACCCGGGTGAGGGCGCGACGGTGTACTCCGGCTACAACATGTGGCGCGGGGTCACGGTGGCCGAGCCGGTGCTGTCCGGCGCGAGCATGATCCGCGCGGGGTGGCTGGCCACCGGCAAGCTCGTGGCATACCCGATCCGTGACGACGTCGACGGCACCGGCCGCCAGTTGGTGAACTGGCTCGCCGAGGTCGAGACACCGCAGCGCACCGACCGCGACTGGAATCGTGCTGGTCGCGTCGAGGACTTCATCGACCGGTTCGCCGACTGGCACTTCGACTGGCTCGACGTGCCGGCCCTGTTCCGTGACGCGACCTCGGTCCTGGAGTACCCGATGGTCGACCAGGAACCCCTGGAGTGGTGGGGAACGGACCGCATCACACTGCTGGGCGACGCGGCCCACCCGATGGTGCCGCGCGGCTCGAACGGCGGTGGCCAGGCCATTCTCGACGCCGCGGTCCTGGCCCGGTCGCTGCTGGAACGGCCATCGGTACCGGAGGCGTTCGCGGCCTACGAGAAGCTGCGTCTGCCGGCGACGACGGCGGTGGTGCGTGCCAACCGCACCAACCCACCGGACGCGATCCTCCGCGAAGTCTACGAACGGACCGGTGACCGCCCGTTCGACAGGATCGACGACGTGATCTCCACCGCCGAACTGGACGAGATCCTGTTCAGCTACAAGCAAACCGCAGGCTATTCCCTCGCTGCCCTGAACCGTTCGGACGAAGGATAGCCGGACAGTGACGGCCAGCGCCGTTCAGAGGGCGAACTTTGGGCGACCCTGGCGTCACAGCCCGCGGTGTGGCCGTGATCAGTTCTTGCCAGGTCGGGTGACCCAGCGGCCGTCGACCCAGCCGCTGACGGTTTCGTAGCCGGAGCGGAACGAACCCAGCCAGTTCAGCCGGCCCAGTGGCGATGTGGGCCGCGGGGTATAACTGGATGCCTGGTTGATCGGGCCACCGGTGGTGTCCACGGCCATCAGTGGGTAGGGGTAGACCGGCCGGGTGGCCGTCGCCGTGCCGGTGGAGTCCACTGTGGACGTGATGAGGCTGGCGGGGGCCTGGTTCCTGGTGACCCAGGTGGTGATCGCGGTGAGGGCGTCGAAACTGCTCGGTCCGTCACCGCCACCGCAGTGCGATACGCCGGGCAGCATGAACAACCGCGCGAACCGGCTGGTCACCGCAGGGCCGCCCATCGCCTTCTGCACGGCCTGGTAGTAGGCGACCGTGCCGACCGGGGAGATCGCCGGATCAGCCCAGCCTGCCCAGAGGATCAGCTTGCCGCCGGCTGCCCGGAACGCCGACAGATCCGGGTCGATGGCGTCGTACATGCCGTCGTTGGCCCGGGTCATCCGGTGGAACTCCTCGGCCGTGAACGTGACGTCGCGGAACGTCGCATCGCCGTCGATGCCCTGGCCGACGATGTAGCGCAGGGATTCCTGCGTGATGGTCTGGTCGATGGACGGCGCTCCTGGGTTGACCGGCACGAGCCAGGCGGCCCAGTTCAGTTCCGATCCGGGCAACTGCCAACCGGGGTAGAGCAGAGCGCCTTGCGCGTCGCGCGGCCCCACGTACAGCTTGCGCACGGTGCCCACCTGGGCCGGAGTCAGACAGAAGCCGGTGGAACCGCTGTGGCAGGCGAGCGTGCGTGGATCGAAACGACAGCCCAGCGGATCGGAGATCAGCCCGTCCTTCGTACCATCGGCCGTGTCGCAGGCCGCCACGACCGCGTGGTGCAGCGGGGCCAGGTCGGCCAAGGTCAGGATCGGCGATCCGTCCGCGGCGGTGTTCGCCAGGGACATCCAGCCCTGGTAGAAGACGTTGAGCTCGGTCATGATCGAGGCGGGTGAGCCGGAGATGATGCCGTTGAAGTCGTGCGGGTAGCGCTGTGCTTCGGTGAGTCCTTCGTGGCCGCCCTGGGAGCAGCCGTCGAAGTAGGCGTGCCGGGCGGGTGTGCCGTAGAACTTCGCGATGATCGCTTTGGCGGCCAGCGCGAGTTGGTGTTCGGACTGGTAGCCGAAGCTGGCCCGCAGGGTGGGGTCCGCGCCGAAGGACGCGGAGAAGGCCGCGGCGCCGTAGTGGCCTTCGTTGTCACTGGCGATGGCGAACGCACCGTCGGTGAGCGGGGCGCAGCCGGCGGCTGCCTGGGTGGTGATGCCGACGCCGCCGCAGTAGCCGCCGCAGCCGTCCTGCAGGTAGTCGCCCTGCCAGGTCGTGGTCGGCAGGAGTAGTTCGAACTGGATCTGCGGCGCGATCGTGCCACGCACGTCGCAGGCATCCCAGGGACCGTGGGTGTTGTCCTTGGCGGCCACTGAGGTGGCGGAGGTGATCTCGGTCGCGGCGCCCGGCAGTGCGCCCAGGTCGAGCTGGGCCATGTGGGCACAGGTCGACACGGGTGCCAGGGCTGACCGGGACAGAGGTGTCGAAGGGGAGGCGGCCGCGGCCGCTGTGCCCAGGCCCAGAGCGACGACCAGCAGCGTGAGCAGGGTGGTGAGGGTCGTTCGCCGGTGACGATGCCGGGTGGACGGGTTCATGGGTGGTCCTTCCGAGGATGCGGACCGACGAGGTGGACAGCTCTGCTGCGGGCCGCGCCTGCGGTGCGGCGGTGGGAAGTCAACGGCGCTAGCAGACGTGTTCGTCAAGCGACAGTAAATTCGTCCTGCGACCGCAGACCGTACAAGGGTGTAACGACCGCCGCAAGACATCAGGAGCGGACGGTCACGGTCGGCGGGCCCAGACCAACGGACGCCGGCCGGCCACGGCCGACCCGACCAGCGGCTACCGTGGCCAGCGACAGGACGGAGAGAACACGCATGTCGACCGATGCGACGGTCGACCCTGGGCAGTTTGACGGGCTTCCTTGGAGAATGAGATCGTGCAGATGAATGACCGAATGCGGTCCCTTCTCGCGGTGGTCGACGTGAGCAATCTATCCCCGGGCCGATCTCCCACCTGGGTTTGACCCGTCGGAAAGAGATTCTGGTCCGCCGAACATTGTCATACCTCAGTTCTGGTCGCTCACTGACGTGATCTCAGCGACTTTCACGCGAGTCGGCCGTGTTCAAAATGCGTGAGTGCGAGTGCGGCCTGGACGATGTCACCGATCTTGCTGGGACTGGCCGTGATGTGATGCAGCGCGCGCCAACGACCGGTCAGAACGGCGAACCCGCGCTCACCCAGGCAACGCAGGCCACGCAGCAGCGCGTTGTAGGCACGGTTGTCCACGTCGAGAACCTGGTCCGCGGCGGGTTGCTTGATCGGAGTGTGCACACCGATCCCGCAGCCCTCATAGCCACCATCGGCCAGCGTGGGCAGGTGCAGATACGACGCCGCCCAGTACAACGCGCCCAGCACCCGGTCGCGGGCGACGGTCAGGTCATGCACCGAGCCGGGCGCGACATCGGCCACCCACAACGGGAAACCGTCCGGTGCCGAGAGTGCTTGGACGTTACCGCCGTGTTCGTGGGCTTTCCCGGAGTACCACAGGTCGATCTGCGTGCCCTTCACGCTGGTGGTCTTCTCACCACAGCGGTCGGTGGAGAAGATCTTCCCGTCCAGGATCACGTAGGCCATGTCCTCGGCCTTGGCGCGTTCCAGGGCTTGATGCAGGTCCGGGGCCTGGTCGGCGAGGACTCCGATGACCTCGTCCACATACCGGTAGGCGGTGGCACGCGACGTGCCGTGATCGCGGCCCAGTGCGGTGATGTCGGCGTTCTGCCGGAACCAGCGCAGGCCCAGCACCGCCTGCCGAAAGCAGGTCAGCACTCGGCTGCCCTTGCGTGTGCCGCGCCGCCGACGCTCGGCTGCCAGGAGGCGGGACACCCACTGGGCGAGTTCGCGGGACACATCAAGCATGGCATCATAAGCAATCACGGGGAGCCCCTGGTCCTTGGACTTGATCTTCGCAAATCCAGTCCTATCAGGTGCTCCCCGGCTGCATCTCGCCGGCTCCGCCGGGCACTTGACGCCCCACGTCAGGCGCGTCCGCCACCGTTATCGGCTACCGTGCTGATCTTGCTGAGATCACGTCACTGTACGTTTTGGGTTCCCGCGAGAATGAGATTCCGTATAATGAGGTTGACCCTGAGAACGAGTAGGCGCTGGGATAGGGTTGGTATGCGCCGCGCTCGTTCCAACAGGCCCACCGTCTACGACTCCGCGGACCATGACGGATCGCTGCGGCGGCCGCCGCAACGGATCATCTCGTCGTACAACGTGGTGATGTCACGGGCGTAACCCGGCTCGTTCCCGGCAGCCACATACCGCTTGTAGAAGATGTCGGCGTCCGACTCGACGTAGTTGATCGACCGACCCGCGCCTCGATCGACGACGACAGCGATCCCGGCTGCGACGTCGCGGGCGTCCACCATCGCGATCGCGCCGTCGCCCAGCGGCAATCGCCACTGGCCATCCGGCTCGATCCAGCCCGCGTACTGCAGGAGATTCTGCGTGATGAAGCCCGGCCTGACCACGGTCGCCGGGACATCGCTGGCACGCAGCCGTTCCTCGATGTGGAAGTGATCGCGACCGAGAGCCAGCGGTGCTTGGGCGCTGGGGCCGGGAACCGAGAGTTTGATCAGATGCGACACGCCCACACGCCCGGCGGCGTCGATGACGTTCATTTCCTGTCGCACCTGGCGGCTGGTGTTCGCGGTGATGAACACGACTGTGGTCGACGCAAGATCACCCAGGACGGCCGAGCGGGCGCGGTCGCGCACAACTGGGCGGACGGCCCGGCCCGTCCGAGCCAGTTCGTCGACGACGTGGCGGCCGATCGTGCCGGTCGAGCCGACAACGAGCACGGACATGGTGAAGCCTTTCATTCAAGCGAAACGGTGACCCTGGCAACTAACGGCGAGGGGCTTCTCCATCGGCGGAGCAGGAGCGCGGCACGCGTCAATTAATTGGACCCGGCGGGCGGATCAAGAACTGCCATGCCACGATGTCCTGCGCTAACCGGAGGTGTCGGGCCGGTGGAGGGCCGCGTGGAGCAGCGTGCGCGGGGCGTCGTTCTACGCGGTGGGTTCGGGCGTCGCGTGGTTGACGCCGGCCGACGGGTCACCGCGGCAGCTCATGCCCGGTGATGTGGTTTCCGACACCCACAGGCTCCTGTCGTGTGAGCGGCGTGTGAGCGTGGACCGAGCGTCGGCGACCACTGTCTTCGGCAGAGCGATTGACCGGGTCCGAACGGTCGACGCGTAGCTCACCGAGACGGAAGGTCGCCATGAGCTCGCCAATCACCGAGTCCGCTCGGCCCAGTCCCAGGACCACCGCCCCGCGCGGCCACGCCGAACGAGACCGGGCGATCCGCGGCACCGGCGGGCGGGTTCTCGACCCAGGCGGGCGTCGATCAGCTCGTCGATGCCGACGAGCCGTGGCACGGCCACCGCGAGCCGGCACAGCGTGGCACGCAACCGGT
>DASZXM010000899.1:0-2797 GCA_035546415.1 Pseudonocardiaceae bacterium | reverse complement strand
GGGCACCCTCGCAGCCGCTGCCGGCCTCGCCGCGGTCAGCGACGCCACGGAAGTGGCCGTACGGATCGAGGCGGGCCGCATCACGGCCCGCGCCGAAGGCCGCGGCGCCTGCCACACCGTGGCGACCGTCTGACACACCGCCGACAACCGCGTGGGTCACGACAGCTAGTGCCACCACAGATGCACGGGCCAGGAGGCGATCGCGGCGACGACCGCGGCCGCCGGCAGCGTCAGCACCCAACCGGTGACGATGTTCTCCGCGACGACCCAGCGGACCGCCGACGTGCGGCGGGTCGTGCCGACACCCATGATCGACGACGTGATCACGTGCGTGGTCGACACCGGTGCGGCGAACGCGAACGCCGTCAGGTACAGCACGAGCGAACTGGCCAGTTCGGCGACGAACCCGTGCGGCGGCGTCAGCGGGAAGATCCGCCTGCCCAGCGTGCGCATGATCCGCCTGCCGCCCGAGTAGCTGCCGGCGGCCATCGCCGTGGCACACGACAGCACCACCCACAGCGGCACGTGCGCGTCGTGCTGGTGCCCGGATGCCAGCAGCGCCAACACGATCAGGCCCATCGTCTTCTGCGCGTCCTGCAACCCGTGGCCCAACGCGAGGCTCGCCGCCGAGGCGATCTGGGCGTGCCGGAACCCGCGCTCCACCCGGTGGTACCGGGCCCTGCGGAACAGCCACAGCACCGCCACCATCAGCAGGTAGCCGACGACCAGACCGATCAGCGGTGACACCACCATCGGCACCACGACCTTCGCCACGACGCCGCCCCAGTGCACCGTCGTACCGGACGCGAGTCCGGCCCCGACCAGGCCGCCGACCAGGGCGTGCGACGACGAGGACGGCAGGCCGAAGTACCACGTCACCAGGTTCCAGACGACGGCGCCCAGCAGCGCGGCGAACACGACGCCCAGCGCGGGCGGCCCGATCGGGGTGGCGATGATGCCGGTGGCCACGGTGATCGCCACACCGGTGCCCAGCAGCGCGCCGAGCATGTTCATCACCGCGCCCATGGCCAGCGCGGCGCGCAGGCTCAGCGCCCGGGTGGACACGACGCTGGCCACCGCGTTGGCCGCGTCGTGGAAGCCGTTGGTGTAGTCGAACGCGAGCGCCAGCACCACGACCAGCACCAGACCTGCCACGTCACGACTCCTTGACGGCCATCGAGTGCAGCACGTCGGCGAGGTGCTCGAACCCGTCGGCGGCCGCTTCGAGCTGGTCGACGATCTCCTTGAGCTTCATCACGGTCAGCGGGTCGAACTCGCCGCTGAACAGCCGCGCCAGCAGCCGCCGGTAGACCCGGTCGGCGTCGTCCTCGATCTCGTTGATCCGCTCCCAGTACGCCCCCAGTCCGCTCAGGTCGCGCAGCCGTGGCATCGCCTGCTCGGTGAGCTCGGCCGCGGCGCACAGCAGCCGCACCTGCTCGGCCACCTCGGGCGGGAAGTCCTGGACACCGTAGAGGACGGACAGGTCGACACCGGCCTCCATGTAGTCCAGGACGTCGTCCAGGCGGATCGCGAGCCGGTAGATGTCCTCCCGGTCGAACGGCGTGACGAACGACCGGTCCAACAGCTCCATGATGTCGTGCGTCAGGTCGTCGCCGGCGTGCTCGGCGTCCCGCATCGCCTTGGCCACCGGCTCGCGCTCCCCGGGCGGCGCGTCGACCAGTTTCCGCAACAGCCCGACACCGGTCACGATGTTCCCGGCCGCGGCCGTGAACAGGTCGTAGAAGCGGGTGTCGCGTGGTGTGGGCAGCAGGCGCATGCCGGTAAGGTACCCTCCGCGGAGATCGAAACGGCGCTACAGCGGCCGCGCCGCGCTCACCGGCGGTGACGTCACGAGCGCCGCGGAACGTTCGACCCATCGTCGGACGTGGGCAGCTCGCCGCTCTCCAGTTCGTCCATTCGCTCTTCCAGCACGGTGATCACGTGGACCCGCGCGGCGTTCCGGCGCTCGTGGTCCAGCAGTTCCTGGAGCTGCTCGCGCGCCAACGATCGGACGCGGTGGTCGAGGTCCCCGGCCGTGAGACGGTCGTAGTCGGGTATCGGGAGATCTGTTTCGGACATCGGCACCTCCTGGCGGTGACTACCCGTCGACGTCTCCGGGTACTCGTCGGACGCGAAGGAGGTCGGAGAATGGACGCGATCGCGGTGCTGGCCCAGGACCACGACGAACTGTCGGACCTGCTGGCCACGGTGGAGGGGAACCGTTCGGACGTGCCCGGGCAGCGCCAGGTCCGCAAGGACGCCGTGAACCGCATGCTGCTCGTCGAGGTGGCACACGAACGACTGGCGGCGGAGTTCTTCTGGCCCGTCGTGCGTGACCGGGTGCCCGACGGCGTCCGGCTCGTGTCCTGCGCCAGGGCGAAGGAACAGGGTTCGAAACACATCCTGAGCCGACTGGACCGGACACCGGTGGACGAGCCGGAGTTCGACGGCCTGCTGGAGCGTGCCGCCGGCGAGATCCACGCCTACCTGGGGTACGAACAGGACACTCTGTGGCCCGCGGTCCGCGCCGCGATACCCGCCGACCAGTTGGAGCAACTGGGACAACGCATGGCGGCGGTACGCGACGCCACTCCGCCGGGCTACGGCCGAAAGGCCTGACGCCGGCCGGCTCGCGGCACCGCTTGCTGAGGGGGTGGCTGGCTTGCCGCGGGTGGCCCGCACACCCACGGCGGCCACCTCGCCGATGGCTGCCGCCTCGCCGAGGGTGGCCCGCTCGCCGACGGTGGTCCGCTCGCCGACGGTGGCCCGCCGCGATGCCGACAACGGCGTCGCGAGC
>DASZXM010000898.1:0-9398 GCA_035546415.1 Pseudonocardiaceae bacterium | reverse complement strand
CGAACGCCCGATTCCCCGCCGACGTACTGCTGGTGGCTCGCCGGAGGGTCGACACGCGACTGTTCGCGGCAAGCGAACGCCTGGCGGCTCCAGCGGGTGTGTTTCGGCGTAGAACCGCCGGCCACTCAGCCCATGTTGGCCGTAGGCGACGAGCCGTCGCCTGCTGTTCGGCGTGTCGACTCTCCAGGGAGAGACGCCTCAGTGATCAAAAGTGATCAGAGTGATCAGGCTTCTCGGTAGTCGTACTGGCGGCCGTTCGTGGTCGTTGCCGGTGGGCGGAGCCTGGCGCGGCCCTTGTTCACCGTTCGCAGCGTGTGGGCCAGCAGCTCTTCGAACTCGGCCAGTTTTCCGTCCACGTACGCGTCGCACTCGTTGCGGGTCTGGTCGATCTCCGCCTGTGCCTCGTCCAGCAGCCGGGCCGATTCCGCGTGTGCCGCCTGGACGACCTCCGTCTGGGACACCAGCCGGGCCTGTTCGGCGAGGCCGTCGTCGCATGCCTGGTCGTACGCTTGGCGGCCGGCCTCCAGCATCCGCTCCGCCTCGCTCTGTGACCGGCCGACGAGGTCCTCGTACTCGGCGCGGCCCGCGGCCACCGTGCGCTCCGCCTCCGCGTCCGCCTCGGCGACCATCCGGTCGGCGCGTTCCTTGGCGTCGGCGAGCAGGCGTTGGGCTTCGGCCTGGGTTTCGTTGATCAGCTGTTCGGCTTCCGCGTCCGCCTTGTTCAACGTCTGTTCGGCCTGGTGCTGCGCCTTGGCGATGATCTCGTCGCGCTTGTCCAGGACGTCCTGTGCGTCGTCCAGTTCGGCCGGGATCGCGTCGCGGACCTCGTCGAGCAGTTCCAGCACGTCGCCGCGCGGCACGACGCATCCCGAGGTCATCGGAACGCCCCGCGCCTCCTCCAGGATGGTGACCAGCTCGTCGAGGGCCTCGAACACCCGGTACACGTCCACTCCCCGGTAACGATGATCGGTAGCGATCCCAACAGCGACCCGCGCGCCCGCTGTCACCGAACAGTCTGCCCCGGCCGGGTGTCCCCGTCCGGGACCACGGGGCCACCGGGCGTGTCCGCTACCGTCCCGACCATGGACGTCACCATCCGCCCCGCCCGCCGCGACGACGTGCCCGCGATCGTGGCGATGCTGGCCGACGATCCGCTCGGCGCACAGCGCGAACAGCCGGGCGATCCCGCCTACGAGACGGCCTTCGACGGCTTGGAGAAGGACCCGAACCAGCTGCTCGTCGTCGCCGACCGGGCCGGCGAAGCCGTCGGCACGCTGCAGTTGACGCTCATCCCCGGGCTGTCCCGCCGCGGCGCGCTTCGCGCGCAGATCGAAGCCGTCCGGGTGCGCGCCGACATGCGCGGCAGCGGGCTGGGGACCACGTTGATCACGTGGGCCGTCGACACCGCGCGGGAACGCGGCTGTGTCATGGTGCAGCTCACGTCGGACCTGTCCCGCACCGCGGCGCACCGCTTCTACGAGCGTCTCGGGTTCCGGTCGACACACGTCGGCATGAAGATGCCGATCAGTTAGCCGCCCGCTGTTCGGCGAACTTCGCCAGCAGCCGCTGGTGCACGGGCGCGGGCACCAGGTGGGCCACGTCTCCCCCGTACGCGGCGACCTCCTTGACCAGCGAGCTGGACAGGAAGCTCCACAGCGGGTTCGTCGGCATGAACATCGTCTCCACGCCGGACAGCTGCTGGTTCATCTGCGCCATCTGCAGTTCGTAGTCGAAGTCGCTGACCGCGCGCAGGCCCTTCGCGATCACCGCGATGTCGTGCTGGCGGCAGTAGTCGACGAGCAGGCCGTGCCACGAGTCCACCCGCACGCCCGGCAGGTGCGCCGTGACCTCGCGGAGCATCTCGATGCGCTCGTCGACGGCGAACAGGCCCTTCTTGGTCTTGTTGATCAGGACCGCGACGACGATCTCGTCGAACAGCCCCGCGGCCCGCTCCACGATGTCGATGTGACCGTTGGTGACCGGATCGTACGAGCCGGGACAGACCGCGCGCCTCATGTGCCCAGAAACTAGCAGGCAACACCCGGCCAACCAGGGTGGTCGTGGCCCCCGTCACTCGGTCGGGCCGGTCACCAGGCCGCTGCCCACCCGATCCAGTGCGTGACCGTGTCGCCGTAGCGGCGGGCGCGGATCATCGTCATGCCGTCCGGGAGGTCCGGTTCACCGTCGCGGGCGGCGCGTTCCAGGACCAGGACGCCGTGGCCGGCCAGCCAGCCGTTGTGCGCCAGCCGGTCGGTCACCACGGCCAGGTCGGCGTTGCCGACCGCGTACGGGGGGTCGGCGAGGACGACGTCGAACGGCTCGGGCGCCTGGTCGGCCAGCACCGACTCGACCGTGCCGGGCAGCACCACCGCGCCGGGCAGGCCGACGGTGGAGGTGTTGCGGCGCAGCACGTCCAGCGCTTTTCGGTCACTTTCCACGAACGTCGCGGTGGCCGCGCCCCGAGACAGCGCCTCCAGGCCGAGCGCGCCGGAACCGGCATACAGGTCCAGGACGTGCGCACCGTCGAGGTCGACGAGCGATTCCAGCGCACTGAACAGCGCCTCACGCACGCGTTCCGACGTGGGACGCGTGCCCTTCGGCGGCACCGCGAGCCGCCGGCCGCCAGCCGTCCCGGCCACGATCCTCGTCACGCGTCGACACTATCGACACCATCGACGTTACCGCTCGACCGGCGGCGGCACATCCACCCGGCGCCTGATTCGCGGCCGGACAGGACGGCGTACCGTCTCCATCTGGCCATTTTCACCTCAGCACAGTTCGGGAGTGCCAGTGTCGGAGGACGCTGTCAGGCAGGCAGAGATCGCCGTCGAGCAGCGGCACGTCGACCGGGTGTACACACGTCTGGCCGAAGTGCGGTCCGAGACCGAGGCGATGCGCGATCGCGGCTACCAGATCGCGCACGGCGCCGACCGGGAAGCCATCTTCGAACAGGCGCAGATGCTCATCGAGCGCGATGTCATGGTCCAGTACGCCACCAAGGTCCTCCAGGCACTGGACGCCGAGCACGAGGGCCTGGTGTTCGGGCGGCTGGACGTCGGTCCGAGCGCGGAGCAGCCGGCGGGCGAGGTGTTGTACGTCGGCCGGCTCGGGTTGCGCGACGCCGACTTCGACAACCTGGTGCTGGACTGGCGGGCACCCGCGTCCGCAGCGTTCTACCAGGCCACGGCCGAGTATCCGATGGGTGTGCTGCGCCGCAGGGTGATCCGGTGCTCCCGGGAACGCGTGCTGGACATCGACGACGACGTGCTGGCCCCGGACGCGCTGCCCGACGGCATCCGGATCGTCGGCGAGGGCGCGCTGATGGCGTCGCTGGGCCGGGCGCGCGGCGACACGATGCGCGACATCGTCGCCACGATCCAGCGGGAGCAGGACGACGCGATCCGGGCGCCGTCCGCGGGTGTCACCGAGATCACCGGCGGACCGGGTACCGGCAAGACGGCCGTCGCGCTGCACCGCGCCGCGTACCTGCTGTACCGGCACCGGCGGGCGATGACCGGCGCGGGCGTCCTGGTGATCGGCCCGTCGCCGGTGTTCACCAACTACATCTCGCGTGTGCTGCCGTCGATGGGCGAGGACAGCGCGGAACTGCGCGCGCTGGGCGAGGTGCTGGACGGCGTGTCCGCGACCCGGCTGGACGACGGCCCGACGGCCGCCGTGAAGGGGTCGACGCGGATGCTGCGCGTGCTGCGGCGGGCGCTGCGGCAGCAGCCGCCGGACGTGCCCGACGAGCTGCGGATCGTGTACCGCGGCGAGGTGCTCAAGCTCGTCGGCCCGGAACTGGAGCGGGTGCGGCGGGCCGTGCACCGCCGCGGTGGCATGCCCAACCGGGCCCGCGTCGACGCCGCCGAAGCGCTGCTGGAAGCGTTGTGGCACAAGGCCGAGTCGTACATGGCCGACGACGCGGGCGTCGAGGGCAAGCGGTACAAGGCGGCGCACGACGAACTCGTCATCGAGATCGGCGAGCGGATCGAGTTCCACCGGTTCCTGGTGCGGTGGTGGCCGGTGTTGACACCGGCCGGCGTGCTGGGCTGGCTGGCCGACCGGACCCGCCTGGCGCAGGCGGCCGGGCGGGTGCTGACGCCGGCCGAGATCGACCTGCTGGCCGCGTCGTGGGCGGCGCACCCCGGTGACCCGTCGGTCGCGGACGTCGCGTTGCTGGACGAACTGCGCGGCCTGCTGGGCGAGCCGCGGCGGCGCAGACGGTCCGGTGACGCCGAACAGGAGCGCCCGCGCAGGCGCGCGCACTACGACGAGTACGCGCACGTCGTCGTCGACGAGGCCCAGGACCTGTCGCCGATGCAGTGGCGGATGGTCGGCAGGCGCGGCAAGTACGCCAGTTGGACGATCGTCGGCGACCCGTTGCAGAGCGCGTGGCCGGACCCGGCCGAGACACAGGAGGCGCGGGACGCGGCGCTGCGGTCGGTGCGGACCCGGCGGCAGTTCGTGTTGCGGACCAACTATCGGAACTCGGCGGAGATCTTCGCACTCGCGGCGGGCGTGCTCGCCGACCAGTCGGCCCGCGACGACCTGCCCACGGCCGTCCGGCGCACCGGGATCGCCCCCGTGGTACGCGAAGTCGCCGATGTGCATGCCGAAACCCGGGTCGCGGCAACGGAGTTGCTCGCCGAGGTGGACGGCACGGTCGGTGTGATCACCGCCATGGCCGACCGGAACACGGTCGCTGAGCAGTTGGCCGACCTGACAGCCGACCGGCTGCGGGTGGTGGGCAGCTTGGACGCCAAGGGCCTGGAGTACGACGCGGTGGTCGTCGTGGCGCCGGAACGGTTGATCACGGAGGCGGCGGTGCCGGCCGCGGGCCGCAGGTCGGTCTACGTGGCGCTGACCAGGGCGACGCAGCGGCTGACGGTGGTCACGACGGACGGTTCGGTGCTGCGCTGAGCTTCCCTCAGGGCCGGCCGTTTCGCCAACGATCGAAGAACTGCTGCGGGTCGGACAAC
Source organism: Pseudonocardiaceae bacterium (assembly GCA_035546415.1). GTDB lineage: Bacteria > Actinomycetota > Actinomycetes > Mycobacteriales > Pseudonocardiaceae > DATEPR01. The sequence continues at coordinate 4,419 of DASZXM010000898.1, read as the reverse complement.
ACGAAACCGTCCTGCTCGGTCTCCGGGAACATGCTCGCCACGGACGCCCGCGCGCGCTCGTATCGGTCATTCGCGGCCACCAGCTCATCCAGCTGGTACGCGAGGAAAGCGCTCAACGGCAGGCCTTTCCTGGCGGCGAGCATGGTCGCTTTCGCCAGGGTGTCGTCGCTCAGCTCAAGTGTTACTCGGCCCATGGCGCACAGCGTATGGCCTATCACGGCAAGATTTCGGTAAATTGGCGGGACTTGTCGCGAATTCGTTCCGGCGCCATGGCCCCGCTCGGCTGGGATGATCATCGACGAGTCGATCATTCGGCGTAGTACGAATCCTGAAACGGGTTCGGATAGCGGGCTTGACCACGACAGAACACCGGCCGGCCGGAGGTCCGGCCGGCCGGCGCCGTTCAGGACAGGACCAGCAGCAGGTCCCCGCCTTCCACCTGTTGCACCGAGCCGATGGCGAGACGGTGGACCGTGCCGGACTTCGGGGCCGTGATCGCCGCTTCCATCTTCATCGCCTCGATCGTGGCGATCGTGGCACCGGCCTCGACCGTGTCGCCCTCCGCGACCGCGAGCGTCACCACGCCGGCGAACGGCGCCGCGACCTGGTTGGGGTCGCGGCGGTCGGCCTTCTCCGCCGCCGGCAGGTCCGACGCCACCGAACGGTCCCTGACCTGCATCGGGCGCAGTTGCCCGTTCAGGGTCGCCACGACCGTGCGCATACCGCGTTCGTCCGGCTCGCCGACCGCCTCCAGCTCGAACAGCAGCCGGACACCCGGTTCCAGGTCGACCGTGTACTCCTCACCCGCTCGCAGACCGTAGAAGAAGCCCTTGCTGCCCAGCACGCTCGTGTCGCCGTACTGCTCGCGGTGCGACTCGAACTCCTTCGCCGGGCCGGGGAACAGCAGCCGGTTGAGCGTCCGGCGCGGGTCCGACGCCAGGTCCGCGCGCTCCTCCGCGGTCAGCTCCGTCCTGCCGTGCGGCTCGGACCGGCCCTGCAACGCCTTGGTGCGGAACGGCTCCGGCCAGCCGCCGGGCGGGTCGCCCAGTTCGCCGTGCAGGAAGCCGATCACCGAACCTGGCACGTCGAACCGGCCCGGGTCGGCTTCGAACTCCTTCGGGTCGACGCCCGCGCCGACCAGGTGCAGTGCCAGGTCGCCGACGACCTTCGACGACGGCGTCACCTTGACCAGGCGACCGAGCATCCGGTCCGCCGCCGCGTACGCGTTCTCGATCGCCTCGAACCGGTCGCCCAACCCGAGCGCAATCGCTTGCGTGCGCAGGTTGGACAGCTGGCCGCCCGGGATCTCGTGGTGGTACACGCGGCCGGTGGGCGCGGGCAGGCCGGCCTCGAACGGCGCGTACACCCGCCGCACCAGCTCCCAGTACGGCTCCAGGTCGCACACCGCCTGTAGGTCCAGGCCGGTGGGCCGGGCGCTGTGGTCGGTGGCGGCCACCAGCGCGGACAGCGACGGCTGCGACGTCGTGCCGGACATCGACGCCACCGCCCCGTCCACCGCGTCCGCCCCGGCGCCCACCGCCGACAGGTACGTGGCCAACTGGCCGCCCGCCGTGTCGTGCGTGTGGATGTGCACCGGGAGGTCGAACTCCTTGCGCAACGCGGAGACCAGCCGGGCCGCCGCGGGCGGCCGCAGCAGGCCGGCCATGTCCTTGACCGCCAGCACGTGCGCGCCGGCCGCGACGATCTGCTCGGCCAGCTTCAGGTAGTAGTCCAGCGTGTAGAGGCGTTCGGCCGGGTCGGCCAGGTCGGCCGTGTAGCACAGCGCGACCTCCGCCACCGCCGTGCCGGTCGCCCGCACCGCCTCGATCGCCGGGCGCATCTGCTCGACGTCGTTGAGCGCGTCGAAGATGCGGAAGATGTCGATGCCGGTGGACGTGGCCTCGCGCACGAACGCGTCCGTGACCTCGGTCGGGTAGGGCGTGTAGCCGACGGTGTTGCGGCCACGCAGCAGCATCTGCAGGCAGATGTTGGGCACCGCCTCGCGCAGCGCGGCCAGCCGCTCCCACGGGTCCTCGGCCAGGAACCGCAGCGCCACGTCGTAGGTGGCGCCGCCCCAGCACTCCAGGGACAGCAGCTGCGGCGTCGTGCGCGCCACGTACGGCGCGACGGCCAGCAGGTCCTTCGTGCGCACCCGCGTGGCCAGCAGCGACTGGTGCGCGTCGCGGAACGTCGTGTCGGTCACGCCGAGCGTCCGCGACTCGCGCAGCCAGCGGGCGAACGCTTCCGGACCGCCGGTGAGCAGCCGCTGCCGGGAACCGTCCGGCGGGGCCACCGTCAGATCCGCGACCGGCAGCTTCGACGTCGGGTCGGGCACGTCCGGCCGAGCGCCGTTGGGCCGGTTCACCGTGACATCGGCCAGGTACGTCAGCAGGCGGGTGCCCCGGTCGGCCGACTGCCGGGCGGTGAGCAGGTGCGGGCGCCGCTCGATGAACGACGTGGTCACGGTGCCGGCGCGGAAGTCCGGGTCGTCCAGAACGGCCTGCAGGAACGGGATGTTCGACGCGACACCGCGGATCCGGAACTCGGCGACCGCGCGGCGGGCGCGGGCCACCGCCGTGGACCAGTCCCTTCCCCGGCAGGTCAGCTTGACCAGCATCGAGTCGAAGTGCGCGCTGATCTCCGTGCCGGCGAACGTCGTGCCGCCGTCCAGCCGGATGCCGGCACCGCCGGGCGAGCGGTAGGCGCTGATCATGCCGGTGTCCGGGCGGAAACCGTTGGCGGGGTCCTCCGTCGTGATGCGGCACTGCAGGGCGGCACCGCGCAGCCGGATGGCGTCCTGGGACAGGCCGATGTCGGCCAGCGTCTCGCCGGACGCGATGCGCATCTGCGACTGCACGAGGTCCACGTCGGTGACCTCCTCGGTCACCGTGTGCTCGACCTGGATGCGCGGGTTCATCTCGATGAAGACGTGGTTGCCGCGCTCGTCGACGAGGAACTCCACGGTGCCGGCGTTGACGTAGCCGATGGACGTGGCGAACCGGACGGCGTCGGCGCAGATGCGGTCCCGCAGCGCCGGGTCCAGGGTGGGCGCGGGCGCGATCTCGATGACCTTCTGGTGCCGCCGCTGCACCGAGCAGTCCCGCTCGAACAGGTGCAGCACGGTGCCCGCGGCGTCGGCGAGGATCTGCACCTCGATGTGCTTGGGCTCGATGACGGCCTGTTCCAGGAACACCGTCGGGTCACCGAACGCGGACTCGGCCTCGCGCATGGCGGCTTCCAGCGCCTCACGCAGCTGGGCCGGTTCGGCGACGCGGCGCATGCCGCGCCCACCACCGCCGGCGACGGCCTTGACGAACACCGGGAAGCCGATGTCGTCGGCGGCCGCGACCAGGGAGTCGACGTCGGACGACGGCGCGGACGACGTGAGCACCGGCAGACCGGCCGCCCGGGCGGCGGCCACCGCCCTCGCCTTGTTGCCGGTCAGCTCCAGCACCTCGACGCCGGGCCCGACGAACGTGATGCCGGCGTCCCGGCAGGCGGCGGCCAGCTCCGGGGTCTCGGACAGGAAGCCGTCGCCGGGGTCGATGGCGTCGGCGCCGGCCCGGCGGGCGGCGCCGATGATCTCCTCGACGGACAGGTAGGCGCGCACCGGGTGGCCGGGGGTGCCGATCTCGTAGGCCTCGTCGGCCTTCAAGCGGTGGGTGGAGTTGCGGTCCTCGTGCGGGAACACCGCGACCGTGCCGGCGCCCAGCTCGTAGGCCGCCCGGAACGCCCGGATCGCGATCTCGCCCCGGTTGGCGACCAGCACCTTGCGAAACATCCCGGCTCCTGTTCGTCGGCGGTGTCGGCCAGGTGATGGCCCATCGCTCGCACGGTACCGTGCTTGTTCCGCCAGTCGGGAGTTCCGTCCCAGGTGACGGACGTCATGGCCACCAGGAGTGGGATTGACCCCGGAGGCGGTCGACAAACCGTCCCGGGGTCACGGTCGGACAGCGATCAGGACGGCGTGCACACCGGGCCGATGCCGTGCGGGTGGTCGTGGCCGCCGGGGCCGAAGCCGGTCACCGTGGCACACGCCCGCAGCCGCGTGAAACGCGGTGCCCACACCGTCCGGGTGCTCACCGTCAACGGTCCCCTGCCCTGTTTCGTCGCCGACGCCAGCGGCAGCCACACCACCCGCCCACGGCCCGGGCGCTGGTACTGCAGCGTCACGGTCAGGACGTGCCGGTCGCGGCCGGCCGACGGCGTGAACCTGCCGACACCGCTGGGCCCGAATCTGGAGTCGACCACCTGGGCGCACGTCAACGTGTGGCCCAGGTGGCCGTGGTCGCCGGTGTTGGCCAGCAGACAGGTCGGCACCGTCGGAACGGCCTGCGCGGCGTTCGCGGCCGGTGCGACACCGAACGCGACGGAGAGAACGGACACGAGAAGCGCACCGAGCGCGATGTTCTTACGCAT
>DASZXM010000897.1:0-1617 GCA_035546415.1 Pseudonocardiaceae bacterium | reverse complement strand
TCAACCGGTACGGGCCGTTGAGCCCCAGCGCGCTGGCCAGGCGCGCCGGCCTGCACCCGGCCACCGTGACCGGCATCCTGGACCGGTTGGAGCGGGGCGGCTGGGTGGCCCGCGACCGGGACACCACCGACCGGCGGGCCGTGCTGGTGCGCGCCCTGCGCGACCGCACCGGTGAGCTGTACCGGCTCTACTCCGGGATGAACGACTCCATGGACGACCTGTGCGCCGGGTACGACGAGACGGAACTCGAACTGCTCGCCGACTTCCTGCACCGCACCGCGAACGCCGGCCGCGCCGCGACCGACGAACTGGCCGGCGAGTGAAGGAGCCGACATGACAGCCAGCGACATCGACCGGGCCCGGCAACAGTCCATCGGCGACCTGCTGCGCCGCACGGCGCTGCGGTACCCGGACAAGACCGCGGTCGTGTACGGCGACCTGTGCCAGACGTACGTCGACCTGGACGACACGGTCAACCGGTGCGCGAACGCGCTGGCCGCACGCGGTGTCGCCGGAGGCGACCGGATCGCGCTGTTCAGCCACAACAACCACGCGTTCGTCGTGCTGTACTTCGCGCTGGCGCGGTTGGGCGCGGTGTCGGTGCCGGTGAACTTCATGCTGTCCGCCGACGAGGTCCGCTACGTGCTCGACTACTCCGGCGCCACCGGCCTGGTCACCGAGGACGCACTGCTGCCCGTGGCCACGCGGGCGGCCGGTGACGCGGTCCGGGTGCGTGCCGTCATCCCGGCGGCGACGCGGACGTCCCGGACGGCTGGGAGTCCGTTGTGGACTGGCTGGCGTTCCCCGACGCCACACCGGTTTCCGCGCCGCTGGCCGAGGACGACCTCGCGCAGCTGATCTACAACAGCGGCACCGAGTCCCGGCCGAAGGGTGCGATGCTGTCGCACCGCAGCCTGATCTCGCAGTACGTCCCGTGTGTGTGGTGGACGGCGAGATGGCCACCGACGACATCGAGGTGCACGCGCTGCCGCTGTACCACTGGCGCAACTGCACTGCTTCCTCACACCCGGCATCTACCTCGGTGCCACCAACGTCGTCCTCCCCGGCGCCGACCCGGCCCTGATGCTGGCGACGATCGAGGCGGAACGTGCGACAAAGCTGTTCTGCCCGCCGACGGTGTGGATCTCCCTGCTGCGCCACCCCGACTTCGACCGCCGTGACCTCTCGTCGCCGCGCAAGGGAGATGGCGCCGCTGGCGACCGTGCTCAAGCCGGCCGACCAGGTCCGCAAGGCGGGTTCCGCGGGCCGCGCCGCGCTGAGCGTGGAAACCCGCGTCGTCGACGACACCGGTGCACCGGTCGCGCCCGGCGAGATCGGCGAGATCGTGCACCGCAGCCCGCACGCCATGCTCGGCTACTGGCAGGACCCGGACCGCACGGCGGAGACGTTCGCGGGCGGCCGGTTCCACAGCGGCCCACCCGCACTGGATCGAGGCGGTCACGGCAGCGGTGGTGCTGCGGGAAGGCGAACAGGTGACGGCGACCGACGTCACGGACCACTGCCGAACCCGCTTGGCGGGCTTCAAGGTCCCGAAACACGTGGAGTTCGTCGAAGCACTCCGGAAAAACGCCAGCGGCAAACTCCTCAAACGCGAAC
>DASZXM010000896.1:0-1536 GCA_035546415.1 Pseudonocardiaceae bacterium | reverse complement strand
CCCTCGGACGCGGGCACCGAGTGCCGCATCGCGCTGGCCCGGCGGCCCCGGGCCACTTGGCCGACGAAGCGGTCCTGGATGTCGTCGGACCGGTCGAACGCCACCACCGGCGCGTCCGGAAGGGCCTGGCGCAACGGCGCTGCCAGCCACCGGGCGACGAACCGCGGGCTGGCCGCCGGCAGGTACCGCATGCTGCCCAGGGACCGCACCGAGCAGCCCTGCACCGGGTCCGACGACGACGTCACGGCCGCCATCACCAAGCCCTCCCGCAGCAGCTCGGTCGTGCGGCTCTCGTCCTCGCGGTGCAGTTCGAAGCTGATCCGCAGGTCGTCGGGCACCTGCGTCAGCGCGGGCAGGAACCAGGTGGCCAGGGAGTCGGCGTTGACGGCGATCGGCAGGTGCGCGGGCTCGTCGTCGCCCGCCATGCCCAGTTCGGCCCGTGCGTCGCGTTCCAGCCGGGCCAGCTGCCGGGCGAAGCGGACGACGACCTGGCCGGATTCGGTGGGCCGCACCGGTTTGGACCGCTGCAACAGGACACTGCCGGTCCGCTGTTCCAGCGCCTTCACCCGCTGGCTGATGGCCGACGGCGTCACGTGCAGTGCGGCCGCCGCCGCGTCGAACGTGCCCTCGTCGACGACGGCGAGCAGGGTACGGACGTGTTCCAGGGGCAGATCTGACATCACGAGTGCTAATGATACGTAAGAAAGTTGAGCTGTACTGTTGACAGAGCCATTCCTAGTGTCGATGGCATGACCGCCGTTCTGTTCGCCGCCCTGGCCGGTTTCGGCACGGGCATGTCGCTGATCGTGTCCATCGGAGCGCAGAACGCCTTCGTGCTGCGCCAGGGCATCCGCCGCGACGCCGTGCCCGTCGTGGTCGCGATCTGCGTGCTGTCCGACGTGATCCTGATCGCGTGCGGGGTCGGCGGCGTGGGCGCCGTGGTGCGGGCGTGGCCGCCCGCGCTGACGCTCGTCGGGCTGGTCGGCGGCGGTTTCCTGCTGTGCTACGGCTTTCTGGCCGCCCGCCGGGCGCTGCGGCCCAGCGGCTCGCTGGAGACCGTGGGCCAGCCGGTCGGGTCACGCAGGCGGGCCGTGCTGACGTGTCTTGCGATGACGTGGCTCAACCCGCACGTCTACCTGGACACCGTGCTGCTGGTCGGGTCCGTCGCGGCCGGCCACGGGGCGCTGCGGTGGGACTTCGCGGCCGGGGCGGCGGTGGCGAGCCTGTGCTGGTTCGCGGCGCTGGGCTTCGGTGCGCGGCTGCTGTCCGGCTTCTTCCGCCGGCCGGGGTCGTGGCGGTTCCTGGACGGGTTCGTCGCGGCCACCATGGTCACCGTCGGTGTCCTGCTGATGGTCCGGCTCTGACAGCCGCACGACGATGTCGGCGTCGCGGATCGTCGCGGGCCGGTGGGCGATGACGAAGCTGGTGCGGTTGCGGCCCAGGTCGGCCAGTGCCTGCCGGATCAGCGACTCGGTGTGCACGTCGACGGCGCTGGTGGCCTCGTCGAGCACGTAGATCACCGGGTCCGCGAGGAAC
>DASZXM010000895.1:0-2679 GCA_035546415.1 Pseudonocardiaceae bacterium | reverse complement strand
CCATGGGTGTCTCCGGCGCCGTGGAACGCATCTGCGACGGGAAGGGACTGCCCAGCCAGGTGCTGGTCGGTTACGTTCGGGACGCCGCCCGCGCGGTGTCCCGGGACCTCGGGGCGGCCAGATGGTGATGCGACGGTGGCTGGACGGCCGGCGGGCACGTGGCGGCGAGCGGGAAGCGGGAACACCATGGTCCAGCGCTATGTGATGTCGATCGACCAGGGCACCACGTCCACCCGGTGCATCCTGTTCGACCAACGCGGGCGCCTGGCTTCCGTGGTGCAGAAGGAACATCAGCAGCACTTTCCCCGGCCGGGCTGGGTCGAGCACGACGCCGTGGAGATCTGGCGGAACCTGGAGCGGATCGTCCCGGAGGCGCTGCGGCAGGCCGGCATCGGCGCCGATCAGATCGTCGCGCTGGGCATCGCCAACCAGCGCGAGACGGTCGTGCTGTGGGACCGGCACACCGGTGTCCCGATCGGCCGTGCCATCAACTGGCTGGACACCCGGACCGACGCCATGGTGGAGGAACTGGCGCACCGGCCGGGCGCGGACACCATCCACGAGCGCACCGGCCTGCCGCTGGCCACGTACTTCTCGGCGCCCCGGATCCGGTGGCTGCTCGACCACACGCCCGGCCTGCGCGAGCGTGCCGAGCGGGGCGACGTGTTCGTCGGCACGATGGAGAGCTGGCTGATCTGGAACCTGACCGGCGGTGCGGACGGCGGCATCCACGTCACCGACGTGACGAACGCCAGCCGCACGCTGCTGATGGACCTGCGTACCCTGCGGTGGGACGACTGGCTGCTGTCCTTTTTCGACATTCCGCGCCGAATGCTCCCGGAGATCCGGTCCTCCACCGAGACCTACGGCCTGACCACCCGGGTGGTGCCCGGCATCCGGATCGGCGCCGCGCTGGGCGACCAGCACGCCGCGCTGTTCGGCCAGACGTGCTTCACGGCCGGCGAGGCGAAGTGCACCTACGGTACGGGCAGCTTCCTGCTGATGAACACCGGCCACACCCCGGCGCACTCCACGCACGGCCTGTTGACCACGGTCGGCTTCAAGATCGGCGACGAACCGGCGGTGTACGCGCTGGAGGGGTCGATCGCGGTCACCGGGTCGCTGGTGCAGTGGTTCCGGGACAGCCTGGGCCTGATCACCAGCGCGCCGGAGATCGAGACGCTCGCCAGGACGGTCGCCGACAACGGCGGCTGCTACATCGTGCCGGCGTTCTCCGGCCTGTTCGCGCCGCACTGGCGCAGCGAGGCGCGCGGCATCATCGCCGGGTTGACGTCGTACGTCACCAAGGGGCATCTGGCCAGGGCGGTGCTGGAGGCCACCGGCTGGCAGACCCGTGAGGTCGTCGACGCGATGAACGCCGACTCCGGTCTGGCGCTCACCACGCTGAAGGTGGACGGCGGCATGACGGCCGACAATCTGCTCATGCAGATCATCTCGGACGTGCTGAACGTGCCGGTAGTGCGGCCGATGGCGGTGGAGACGGTGTCGCTGGGCGCGGCGTACGCGGCCGGGCTCGCCGTCGGCTACTGGCCGGACCTGGAGGGCCTGCGCAACAACTGGCACCGTGCCGCCCAGTGGTCGCCGAGCATGGACCCGGCGCGGCGGGAGAGCGAGTACGAGAACTGGCGGCGGGCGGTGGAACTGACGTTCGGCTGGATCCGCCCGAACGAACCGGCTGCCGACGGGGTGCCGCGTTTGCACGCGGCGCCCTGAACCGGTGGGATGAGCGGGTGCGCGTAACCGAAGTGGCCATCACGGACGAGTCGATCCGCCTCGGCCAGTTCCTCAAGTTGGCCGGTCTGGTCGACGCGGGCTCGGACGCGAAGGCCGTCATCGAGGCGGGCGAGGTCAAGGTCAACGGCCGCGCGGACACCCGCAGGGGCCGTCAGCTGCACCACGGTGACGTCGTCGCCTTCGCCGGCCGGTCGGCCCGGGTGGTCGGCGCCACGCCGTGACGTAGCAGGCGTACGCCACGACGACGATTCCCAACGCGCTCAACGCGTCCACGGTCGCGCTCGCCGGTCGAGCGGACGGCGACGGCCCGGTTCGCGTCAGTCGAACACGAGTTGCGTGGTCCTCCTGGGCATCAGCGTCACGGCCGCCACGGCGAGCACCGCGACCACGATGATGCTCATGAACACGTGGTGCGCGGCGGCGTACAGCGCGTCCTTCACGAACGCCGCCGCGGCCGGGTCGTTCGTCGGCAGGCGCCCGCCCAGCACCAGACCGGTGGCGTCCGCGCCGTTGCCGCCCAGCGCCCGGGTGACGGCGGCAGGCGGGTGCGCCAACCGGCCGGTGAGCGTCGCGTTCGCGATCGCGCCGAACACGGCGGCGCCCACGGCGCTGCCCATCGACCGGGAGAACATGTTGGTGCCGGTGACGACACCGCGCCGCTCCCAGCCGACCACGGACTGGGCGGCGACCACCGTCGGACTGGCTGTCAACCCCAGCCCGATGCCGACCACGAAACACGCGCCCGCCGCCTGCCACACCTGCGCGTCGACCGGCAACAGCGCGCACAGCACCGTCCCGCCGACCACGAACACCCCGCCGATCAGCGCCGTGTCGCGGAAGCCGATCCGCATGTAGATCCGGCCGGACAGGGTCGCCGCCAGCGGCCAGCCGAGCGTCAACGCCGCCAGGGCGAATCCGGCGACC
>DASZXM010000894.1:0-20275 GCA_035546415.1 Pseudonocardiaceae bacterium | reverse complement strand
GGTTGTTGGTCGGTTCGTCCAGCAGCAGCACGTTCGCGGCGCTGGAGACCAGGCCGGCCAGGGCCAGCCGGGTCTTCTCGCCACCGGACAGCGTGCCGGCCGGCTGGTCGAGCTGCTCACCGCTGAACAGGAACGTGCCCAACAGGTTGCGCAGCTGCTGCTCACCGGCGTCCGGCGCGGCGTGCCGGATGTTCTCCCACACCGTCGCGCCGTGGTCCAGCGTCTCGTGCTCCTGGGCGTAGTACCCGATCCGCAGCCCGTGGCCGGCGACGACCTGGCCGGTGTCCGGCTCCTCGCGGCCGCCCAGCAGCCGCAGCAGCGTGGTCTTGCCGGCGCCGTTCAGGCCGAGCACGACCACCCGCGACCCGCGGTCCACCGCGAGATCGACACCGGTGAACACCTCCAGCGAGCCGTACGTCTTGGACAGGCCCTCGGCGGTCAGCGGGGTGCGGCCGCACGGCGCCGGGTCCGGGAACCGGATCTTGGCGACCTTGTCGGCCTGCCGCTCCTCGTCCAAACCGGACAGCAGCTTCTCGGCCCGCTTGGCCATGTTCTGCGCGGCCGTCGCCTTGGTGGCCTTCGCACGCATCTTGTCGGCCTGCGCCATCAGCGCGCCGGCCTTCTTCTCCGCGTTGGCCCGCTCGCGGCGCCTGCGCTTCTCGTCGGCGGCCCGCGCGTCCAGGTAGCGCTGCCACGTCATGTTGTAGGTGTCCAGCTCGCCGCGGGTGGCGTCGAGGAACCACACCTTGTTGACGACGGCGGCCAGCAGCTCGACATCGTGGCTGATCACGACCAGCCCGCCGTCGTGCGCCTTGAGGAAGCTGCGCAGCCAACTGATCGAGTCGGCGTCCAGGTGGTTGGTCGGCTCGTCCAGCAGCAGGGTGGTGGCGGACTTGCCGCTCACGCCGGCGTCGGACGCGGCGAACAGGATGCGGCCCAGTTCGACGCGGCGGCGCTGGCCACCGGACAGGGTGCGCAGCGGCTGGCCGAGGACACGCTCCTCAAGGCCGAGGTTGGCGCAGATGCGGGCGGCGTCGCTCTCGGCGGCGTACCCGCCCTGCGCGGCGAACCGCTCCTCCAGCCGGCCGTAGCGCCGGACGGCGGCGTCGCGCTCCGAGTCGTCCACCAGTTCCGCCATCGCGGTCTGGGCCTTCTCCATGTCACGCAGCAACTGGTCCAGGCCGCGCGCGGAGAGCACCCGGTCCTTCGCGGTGACCGAAAGATCACCTTCGCGTGGGTCCTGGGGCAGGTAGCCGACCTCACCGGTCTGCTGTGTGGTGCCGCCGTAGGGCTGGCCTTCGCCGGCCAGGACCCGCAGCGTGGTGGTCTTGCCGGCGCCGTTGCGGCCGACCAGGCCGATCCGGTCGCCGGGCTGGACGCGCAGTGTCGCGTCGGAGAGCAGGATGCGCGAGCCGGCGCGCAGTTCGAGATTGGCAGCGACGATCACGAGTGAACTCCGGAATGTGGCGCCTGAGATGTCAGACGGCTGGTGGGCAGGAGGCGTCTGCTCGCCTGCACACGCCGGCGAGCCTCAGGCACTCCTCATTCCGTACGAACCACCACGCGACCAGTGTACGGGACGGGCGCCAGCCGTTTTTCCGGTCGACGGGCGTCGATCAGCCCGGGGTGACCAGGATCTCCACGTCGAGCGCGCGCACCGCGGCGTCGTCGAGGACCGCGCGGCGCGGCTCGGGCACGTCCAGCACCCTCGGCAGGGCCAGCGCGAAGACACCTGCCAGCCTGCGGTCCTCGCGCAGCCGCGCCAGTGCCAGTCGGTCACCGCCGAGCACCACGGCGACCAACTCGGCCAGGTGCGGCACCAACACCCGCACCGCGTCGTCGGCCGCCGACCGCAGCGACTCGCGCGCCTGACCGGCCCGGCGCCGGGCGAACCGCTGCTGCGACCAGCCGCCCGCCTTGTTCCTGCCGTGCACCTGCCTGCGGTCGGTGGTCGACGCCAGCACCCGGCCGCCCTCGGCGATGCCGATGCTGTGGCCACCGAGACGTACCAGCAGCAGCCCGATCCGCCTCGGCAGCGCGGCGTGGTCGGCGAGCGCGTCGACCACCAGGCCGGGCCACTCCCCCGGCTCGGCGGCCAACGGCGGGAACGGCACCGTGACCACGGCCGTCGCACCGTCGGCCGCGTGCACCGTGACCTGGTCCGGAGCGACCCGCGTGCCGGTGACCCCGCCGTGGCTCTCGGCGAACCGCACGCACCACGCCCTCACCCGCGGGGGTGATATCCGCACGAAGCGTCCTCCCTCGGGTGCGGGCCGTGACGCGCTCACCGCACGACAGCGGTACTGTCGTGCCGATTGGTGCCCGTCACGGTTCCGAAAATCGGCACGATCCGCAGGTCGAGGCGGTAATCGGACGGAGTGGCAAGGCCACGGTATTGACACCGTTTGGTCACGATCGGCACCCTATCGGTCGCAGCCAGGGCAGACCTTGATCCGCCGTTCGTCGCATCAATTGGCGCCGAATGGGGGTGTAACAACAGGCGTCACCCAAGTAGGGTAACTCTCGCGTGACGACGTGACGACGGGGAGTCACCATGACAATCGCTGCCAGTCGAACCGACCACGGCTTGGCTCGACCCGTGACAGTGCGGCCCGAGCTGGCGAGACTTCTTGCCGGCGGGCCGTTCCCGGACGCGCTGCGCGCTGCCATCAAGGGAAGCGGACTGAGCCTGGACCGCATTCAACACCGACTGCAACTGCGCGGTGTCACCATCAGTGTGGCCACCCTCAGTTACTGGCAGTCAGGCCGCAGGCGCCCGGAGCGACCGGAATCACTGGACGCCCTCCGGCACCTGGAGGCCGTGCTGCGGGTCCCGCCGAACGCGTTGACGGCGCTGCTCGGCCCACCGCGACCGCGGGGACGCCGCCGGCACAACGGCCGGCTGCTGCCCCTGGACGTGCTGTGGGGCAGCGCCAACCTGGGCGCCCTGCTCTCCCGCGTGAACACGTCCTGTGACGGCATCCTGGCCCGGATCAGCCAGCACGACCGGTGCGAGGTGAACGCGCGCCGCCAGTTGCACACCGTGCGCGTGAGCCAAGTGCTGCGTGCCGAGCAGGACGGCGCCGACCGGTGGGTCCTGGTCTACGACTGGGAGGTCGCGACGAAGGACGCGCCGCAGATCATCGGCCTGCGCAACTGCCGCCTCGGCCGGATCGCGGTCGACCACGATGCCCACATCCTGGTCGCGGAACTGCTGTTCGACCGGCCGCTGGCCACCGGCGAGACCCTGATCATGGAGTACCAGGTCGTCAACCCGCCCAGCGATCACGGCAACACGGCCGACTCCTACTTCCGGCGGCTGCGCCTGCCGGTCCGCGACTACGTGGTGGAGATCCAGTTCGACCCGGCGAACGTGCCGCTGCGCTGCCAGCAGTTCAGCTCACCGGCCGGTGACGTGCGGATGGCGCGCCGTCGCAACCTCACGATGAGCCCGACGGGCGAGGTGCACGCGGTCGCGCTGGGCGTCGGCCCCGGCCTGTTCGGCATCGAGTGGGACTGGCCGCCGTCGATCCCCGCACCGGGCGGCGAACGGGTGCCGCCACGGGCCAACGGCGCCCCGATTCAGAGCGCGAACGCGTCCGTCCACAGCTGACCCCGCCTGCCGGTCAGCGCGTCCAGCAGGGCCGCTGCCTGGCCGTCGGTCAGTGACGCGACGAAGTCGACGACGGCCCTGCCCCTGGCCAGGGCCCGCACGGCGTCCGGCCCGGTCGGCGCCTCGCCGGTGGCACCGGCCAGCAGCGCCGGATCGGTGCCGGCGAGCGTGCCGTACTGGTGTTCGGCCAGTTCCACCAGGTCGTGCAGCCTGCGCGGCAGCCGGTCGGACTGGCGCCGGTCGGTCGTCCACATCTCCAGTTCCTCGACCAGGGACGTGATCAGGCGCGCCTGACCGCGCTGCTGCAGCGCCAGGTCGGGCCGCAGCAGCACGAAGTGCCGGTGCACGAACTTGAGCACCTGCACCTCGTGCCACTGCCGGGTGGCCAGCAGGACGTGACCGGAGCGGGTCGTCGGGGTGGCCGTGACACGGACACCGGCGACCAGCCGGGCCGTCCAGCGCGCGGAGAACCGGGCGAGCGACTGCTCGGCGCCGACGGACCCGTCGAACGGCACCGCGAGCAGCCCGTCCACCAGCTCCACCCGCACCTTCGCCACGGCCTCGGCGAACGCGTCGTCGTCCACGGCCCACGCGTCGCGCAGGTGCAACCGCCTGCGCAGCGCCTCCAGGGCCCGGCCGGGCAGCCGTGCCTCCAGGGCCAGCCCCTCCTCGTCCAGCGACGCGAGCTCGGCGGCGTGCGCCTGCCACTGGCCCAGCTCCGCCGCGACCGTCGCGTGCTGCAGCACGCCGACCCGGTGGAAGTCGTCCAGGTCGTGGATGGCGTAGGCGATGTCGTCGGCGGTGTCCATCACGGACGCCTCGACGGTCTGCTGCCACGGTTCGACCCGGCCGGCGAACGCGTCCCGCGCCTGCACCAGATCGGGCAGTTCGGTGACGTACGCGGAGAACTTCGCCGAACCCGAGCCGGGGGCGTCCGGTGGTTCGGTCGCGCCGCGCGGCGGCACGTCGAACGAGCTGGGGTGCGGCCGCGGATGTCCCAGCCGGGTCCACGGGTACTTCAACAGCGCCGCCCGCACGGCGGCCGTCAGGTCGAGACCGACACCGCTGGGGCCGCGTGCGTCGGTGGTGGTGACGATGCGGAACGACTGCGCATTGCCCTCGAAGCCGTCCGGCAGGTCGAAGCGGTGCCGGGCGATCCGGTCCAGGATCTCCTCGCCCAGATGCCCGAACGGCGGGTGGCCCAGGTCGTGTGCGAGCGCGGCCGCCTCCACGGTGTCCGCGTCGCACCCGCCGAGCTTGTCCAGCAGCGCCTCGACGTCGGGATCGGCGTTCAGGCGTTCGGCGATGGCCCTTGCTATCTGCGCTACCTTCAGGCTGTGTGTGAGCCGGTTGTGCAGCAGCCGGCCGGAACCGGACGTGCTGACGACCTGGGTGACACCGGCGAGCCGGCCGAAGAACGGCGAGCTGGCCACGCGGTCCCGGTCGGCGCGGAACGGACTGGCCGCGAGGTCGCCCTGGACCGGTTCGGGTCGCCAGCGCCGGATCTTCCTCGGTTCGGTCTCGGCCGCCATGCGGTCACCGTACCTGCGACGGAAATGATCCGATGATCGAACACGACACCACGACCGTGGGCACGGCACGGCCGTTCGTGGGCCGGCAGGCGGAACTGTCGTTCCTGGCCGACGCGTGGCGGACCAGTCTGGCCGGCGGTGCGCGGGTGGTCGGCGTCGAGGGCGGCTCCGGGATCGGCAAAACCGCTCTGGTCCAACGGTTCCGGGCCGAGGTGGCACCGCGGGTGTGCGCGTGGGCCAGCGGTGACGAGCAGGAGGCGCACCTGCCCTGGGGCGTGCTGTGGCAGCTGGCCCGGCAACTGCACCCGGACCTGGCCGCGATGGTGGAGGAACTGGACGCGCAGGCCGATCCGCTGTTCGTCGGCAAGGGCCTGCTGCGCCACCTGGAGTCGCTGGACCAACTGCTGCTGGTGGTCGACGACGCGCAGTGGGCGGACAAGCCTTCCCTTGCCGCGCTTCGGTTCGTGGCCAGGAGGCTGGTGTCCGGACCGGTGACGTACCCGGTGCTGACACTGGTCGTGCACCAGCCCGCGGGCGCGGCCGGCGCCCTGGCGCAACCGTGGCCCAGCCCGGGCCTGGACGACGGGTGGCGGCGGATCTTCGAGTCCGACCGGGGCAGCCGCGTGAAGCTGGACGGCCTGTCCCCCGCCGAACTGGTCGAACTGGCGTCCGAGGGCGGGCATCCGGGCCTGAACCCGACGGGCGCGGCGCGGCTGCGCGAGCACACGGCGGGCAACCCGCTGTACGCGCAGGCGGTGCTGGACCAGGTGCCGCTGCGGCTGATCGCCGGCGGCGGGGGTGCGCTGCCGGCACCGCACGACCTGGCGCTGATCGTGGCCGACCAGCTGGGCCGGTGCTCGTCGACGACACAACAGCTGGTCACGGCCGGTTCGGTGCTGGGCAGACGGTTCCGACTGGCCACCGTGCGGACACTCGCGCGCCTGACGGACACGGCGCAACCGGTCGCCGAGGCCGTCGCGGCACGGTTTCTGGCCGAGGTGCCGGGCACGCAGGGCCAGGACCTGGAGTTCACCCACGGCCTGGTGCAGGCCGCCATCTACGACGACCTGGGCGCTGCCTACCGGCGGGAGCTGCACCGCAGGGCGGCCGGGCTGCTCGGTGGCACGGCCGCGCTGCGCCACCGGATCGCCGCGGCCGACGGCCCGGACCGGGAGCTGGCCGCGGATCTGGAGGCGATCGCCCGGGAGGAGCTGCGGCGTGGCCGGATACCGGTGGCGGCGGCCCAGCTGCGCACGTGCCTGGACCTGACCGCACCGGGACCGGACCGCAGGCCACGGCTGCTGTCGGCCGTGGAGGCGCTGCTGATCGCCGGCGACGCGATCACGGCCGCGGAGTACGCCGACGAGGTCCTCGCGGGCGAGGGCGACCCGTGGGCGGACTACGTCGCGGGCCAGCAGGCGATGGTCGCCGGCCGGATACCGGACGCCCGGCAGCGGCTGGGCAGGGCGCTGGCGACGATGAACGCCGACGGCCCGGCACCGAAACCCGCGCCCGGTGACCTGACCGCCCGCGTCGCGTCCCTGCTGGCGACGATCGGCATCGTCACGCTGTCCTACCCGGACATGGTCGAGTACGGCGAGGTAGCCGTGCGGGCGGGCACGCACGAGCCGTGGGTGGCGGCGTACGCGTGGTTCGCCCGCAGTGTCGGGCTGGCACTGGCCGGCCGGGGCGCGGAGGCGCTGGCCGGCCTGGCCGGCGTGGACATGCCCGGCGCGCCGGGTGGGCTGGACGGCCTGGTCGCGCGCGGCATGATCCGGCTGTGGCGCGACGACCTGCCCCGCGCGCACAAGGACCTGCTGACGGTCGTCGAGCGGGCCACCAACGGCGAGGCGCTGCGCATCGCCCAGGCGCTGGGTTTCCTGGGCGAGGTCGAGTACCGCAGGGGCATGCTCGCCGAGTCCGTCCTGCACACCGAACTGGCCATCGCCGACGCCGAGGAGAACGGCAGGGTCTGGGACTTCGCGATGCTGCACGCGCTGGCCAGCTACCCGCGCGCGGCGCGGGGCGAGTGGGCCGAGGCGGACGCGCACGCGGCGACGGCCGCGGAATGGGCGCCGCTGCTGGGCATCCGCTCCAGCGCGGCGTTCGCGGCCGGCAGCCGGGCCACGGTCGCCGCGGCGCGGGGCGACGCCGAGGCGATGCTGGCGGCGGGCGAGGACCTGGACGCGGCGTACGACTCACTGGAACCGGGCACGTACCTGCTGGGCCCGGTGCGTGCCGACGCACTGAGCAGGCTCGGCCGGCTGGACGAGGCCGAGACCGCGCTGGACGTGTTCTCCGAGACGCTCGCGGCCAGTGGCCGGCGGTCGGCGCTGCTGGGTGTGGCGCGGGTGCGTGCGCAGATCCACCTGGCGCGGGGTGACGCGCGGGCGGCCCGCACGGACTGCGCGGTGGCCGCCGAACTGGCAGGCGAACTCGGGCTGCCGCTGGAGGCGGCCCGGATCGAACTGCTGACCGGCCGGTGCCTGCTGGCGCAGGGCAGACGCGGCGGCGCCGAACGGCACATCCGGGGTGCGGTGCGGCAGTTCACCGTGCTGGGCGCGCACGCGTACACCAAGCGGGCACTGGCCGTCGTCAGTGAGTTCGGGCTGTCGGTGGACACCGCGCACGGCCCGTTCGACACCCTGACCGACACCGAGCGGGCCGTGACCCGGTTGGCGTGCGACCGGTTGTCCAACAAGGAGATCGCCGCCCGGCTGATCATCAGCCAGAAGACCGTCGAGTACCACTTGGCGCACGTGTTCGACAAACTGGACGTGTCGTCCCGGCAGGAACTGCGCCACCTGGTCGAAGAATCCGCCTGAGCGCGGAGCGACCAGGGTCACGGGTGCGGATTACTAGGGCACTTCCCTGGCGTCACCGGGGTCGGTCCGCGCATAGGTTCTGGGACAACTCCTACGGCACGGTCTCCCTCGTGTCGTGGTGCCCGGCTGGCCGGTCGTCAGCGCCCGACGACCGGCCGGCACTCTCTTGCCCACCCGGGGGTGTCGATGCGGACGGCACAGGACGAGGTGGCCGTGCGCCGCGACGTCTACGTGCGGGACAACGCCGCGAACCGGGACATCCTGGCGGGTGTCGAGTTCCTGTTCATCCGGCTGGCGATCGCGATGCTGCGGCCGGGCGAGCGCATCCTGGACGCGTTCGCCTACCACGCCGACTACCTGGACGTGACCAACCCGTTCCGGCCGCACCCGAGGATCCGGCCGGCGCTGGCGTGTCTGACCCGCACCCGGCTGGTCGAGGTGCGCGCCGCGAGAGGCGGGCTGGCCGCCGTGCCCAGTGCGGCGTGGGTGATCCGGCACGCGTCGGACATGGAGTTCGTCACCGTCGACCTGGCCGACGTGACCGCCGTGTGCACCCGGCGTGCGGTCCGCGGACCGGGCATCACCCACGACGTGGTGCTGGAGCTGCGCCACGGCGAGCAGCACCGGATCGGGTCGCACGCGACGTCCGCGCGGGCCGAGGCGATCGCCGACCGGGTGCGGCACCGGTTGGGCGCGTTGCACGGCCGGATCAGAGGAAACCGCGCGCCAGAGCGGTGGTGACGGCGGCCGTGCGGTCGGCGACGCCCAGTTTGTGAAACATCCGCAGCAGGTGGGTCTTCACGGTGGCTTCGCTGATGAACAGCTCGCGGCCGATGTCGGCGTTGGTCAGGCCCTTGCCGACCAGGCGCAGCACCTCCAGTTCCCGTGCCGACAGCGTCGGTGCCGGGCCCGGCCTGCGGACCGTGCTGACCAGCCGGGCGGCGACCGAGGGCGCCAACACGGTCTCGCCGCGCGCCGCGGCCCGCACCGCACGGTTCAGGTCGGCGGGCGAGGCATCCTTGAGCAGATAACCCGAAGCGCCCGCCTCGACCGCACGCAGGATGTCCGCGTCGGTTTCGTAGGTGGTGAGCACGACGACCCGGACCGACGGGTTCACGGCCAGGATGCGCCCGGTCGCCGTCACGCCGTCCACGCCCGGCATGCGCAGGTCCATCAGGACCACGTCGGGGGTGAGTGCCGCCGCCGTCGCCACGGCCTCGGCTCCGGAACCGGCCTCGCCGACCACCTCGATGCCGTCCTCGGCGGCGAGCATGCCGCGCAGACCGGCCCGGACCACCGGATGGTCGTCGACCAGCAGCACCCGCACCGGGTCGACGCCGTCGCGGCCGGACCACTCGTCTCGCCGGTTCATCGCGGCACCTCCACTCGCACGGCCGTACCACTGGAACCGGTGTCCACCGTGACCGAGCCGCCGATCTGCTCGGCACGCGCCCGCATGCCCCGCAGGCCGTAACCGGTGCTGGGCGCGTCCGGGTCGAAGCCGACGCCGTCGTCGGCCACGACCAGTCGGACGGTGCGGTCGTCGGCCTCCAAACACACGGAGGCGGATGCCGCGGCGGAATGCTTGCGCACGTTGGCCAACGCCTCCTGGGCGGTGCGCAGCAGCACCACCTCGACCGGCATGGCCAGCGCTCCCACGTCGCAGCGGGCCGTCACGACGATCCGCATGCCGGACTCCGCGGCGACCCGGTCTGCCTGCCTGCGCAGCGCGTCCACCAGCGTCGCCGACCCCAGCGCCGCCGGTGTCAGCGCGCCGACCAGCGCCCGCGCCTCGCCCAGGTTCTCCCGGGCCGTGTCGGTCGCCAGCCGCAGGTGCTCCTCGGCCTGGTCCGGGTCGGTGCGCAGCACTGCCGTCGCGGCCTGAACCAGAGTGAGGATGCTGGTGAAGCCCTGCGCCAGCGTGTCGTGGATCTCGCCGGCCAGGCGTTCCCGTTCGGCCGTCACCCCGGCCTCGCGGGACAGCTGCGCCACCGTCGACCGGCTGGCCCGAAGTTCGTCGATCAGCCGGGCGCGCTGCTCGTTCTCCCGGCTGATCGCGGAGATCGTGTTGCCGATGAAGAAGGAGAACATGATCGCCGCCGCGGCCACGACGAGCTCGACGGTGAACGACGGGCCGGCACCGCCGTGGACGTAGACGGACAGTGGTGACAACAGGTTCAGCACGGTCACCCATCCCAGTGCCCTCCGGTGTGGACGGACCATGTACGGCTGTGGGCACAGGCCGAACAGCAGCCACGAGCAGTCCGGCGTCAGCAGCACGGCAGGCGCGAACAGCAGGACGACGCCGACCAGGTAGACCGTGCCCCGGTGGTCCTCGACGCCCGCCCTGGCCAGCCGCCTGCCGTACAGGGCCCACCAGGCCGCCAGTCCCAGCAGCAGGGCGGTCGCCGCGGCCCGGCCGGTGACGCCGGACTCGACGCCGGAGTACCACACCAGGACCAGCACGGACAGGCCGGAGATCACGAAGATCGTCTCGAAGCTGCGGAAATGCCGGTCCCAGGGGTCCGGGCGGTCGTCCGTCACCCGTCCCGCCGGTTCGTCCAGCGGAACGTCCGCAGGCACAGCACCAGGCCGATCACGCACCACGCGCCCAGTACCAACGCCGTCATCCCGTGTTCCCATGAGCCCGCCGCCTCCAGGGACATCATGCCGTCCGGCAGGAAAACCGACCGCATTCCCTGCGCCGTCCACTTCAGCGGGAAGAACGACGCGACGTCGATCATCCACGTCGGCAGGGTGCTGGCCGGCACGATGAACACACCGGACATGAACTCCAGCACCAGGAACAGCAGGTTCAGCACGGCGGGCGCGGAGCGGGCCGAGCGGGCCATGCCGCTGGCCGCGATGCCCAGCAGCGTGCAGCCGATCACGCCGAGCGCGAGCACCCAGGCGAACGTGAGCCACCGGCCGGCGTCCGAGGGCAGTGTGATGTGGAAGAACAGGACGCCGACCAGAAGCAGCAGCGCCATCTCGGCCACGCTGGTCACGACGACCAGGACCAGTTTGCCCAGGAAGTAGCTGGACGCCGGCATCGGCGTGCCGCGCAGCCGTTTGAGCGTCCGGTCCTCGCGGTCCTGCGCGATGCCCACGCCCATGCTCAGAAACGACGTGGACACCAGGCCGGCGGCGATCATGCCGCCGATGTACAGCTGGCTCTGCGTGATGCCCAACGGCAGGTCGGAGCTGCGGAAGATCGACCCGAACAGCGCCAGGAGCACGGCGGGCAGGGCGAAGACGAACACGACGGCCGCGCGTTGCCGGAAGAACTCGCGGAGTTCCACGCCACCGCGGGAGAGGCCGACGCGCAGCGCGGCGGGCAGGGCGGGCCGGGCGTGCTCGCCGGTGTCGGACATGGCGGTCGATGTCATCGGGTGTCTCCGATCAGGTCGAGGTACACGTCCTCCAGGCTGGGCCGACGCACGGTCAGTGCGGCCAGTTCGCCACCGCCGGCCAGTTGGCTGATCAGTGCCGTCGGCGTGTCCGTGCGCACGTCGTGCGGGCCGGTGTCGTCCACCCAGTGCACGGTCGCGGCCGCGGTGGCCCGGCCGCCCAGGCCGGCGGGCGTGTCCTCGGCGACGATGCGTCCGTTCGCGATCACCGACACCCGGTCGGCCAGCGCCTCGGCCTCGTCCAGGTAGTGGGTGGTGAGCAGGACCGTCGTGCCTTCGTCGCGCAGCAGCCGCACCAGTGCCCAGAACTGATGCCTGGCCTGCGGGTCGAAACCGGTGGTCGGCTCGTCCAGGAACACCAGCTCCGGGTTGCCGATGATGCCCAGCGCCACGTCCAGCCTGCGGCGCTGCCCGCCGGACAGCGTGCCGATCCGGCTGCCGGCCTTCTCGGTCAGCCCGACCTGGTCGATCACCGTCTCCGGGTCGCGCGGCCGCGGGTAGTAGCCGGCGAAGTGGCGGACCGACTCCGCGACGGTCAGCTCGGCGGCGTCGGTGGCGTCCTGCAGGACGATGCCGATGCGCGCCCGCCACGCGCGGCCGGCGGTGCCCGGGTCCGCTCCGAGTACCGAGACGTCCCCCGCGTCCCGTTCGCGGTGTCCCTCCAGGATTTCCACGGTTGTCGTCTTGCCGGCGCCGTTCGGACCCAGCAGCGCGTGGACGGACCCGTCCGCGATGTCCAGGTCGATGCCGTCGACCGCGGGCCGCCCCTGATAGCTCTTGCGTAGTCCCCTGATGCGTAGTGCTGTCACAGGTTGATCGTGCGGCCGCGCGGGTGGGGACGGTGACGGTCGCCGGATGGATTGTGCGTGTCCACCGGACGGTGGACAGGCGGTGATCTCCAGCACAGCCGTTCAGGTGAATCCCCTGGTCGGCCGTGAACAGCTCATGAACCGCCTTCCGCAGCGCCTCCGGGCGGAGGCACGATAGGCCCGTGCCCGCGTTGCTGAACGACGTGCACGTTGTCTACCAGCCGGTGTTCAACCTGCACACCGGTGGTGTGATGGCGGTGGAGGCCAAGGCCAAGCCGTCCGGCGGCAGCGTGCGTGCCCTGCTCCGCCATGCGGCCGACACCGGTCAGCTCACGCCGACCGACTACGGTCTCGCCGCACTCGCCATCAGCCGTGCCGCCGACCACGACAACCGAATACCGCTGCACGTCAACGTGTTGGCGGTCTCCATCGCCAGGGCACACGTCGCGCTGGGCCCGCTGATGGACGCGCTGCGCCAGACCGGGCGCAGGCCGGCCGACGTGGTCCTCGAACTCAACCCGCCGTTCTCGTCGGTCCGCTGGAGCGCGTTCCGGCAGGGCGTGACGATGCTGCGGGACGCGGGTTTCCGGCTGGCCGTGGACGAGATCGGCGACGGTGACGCCCCGATCGCGCTGCTGAGCTGGCCGGAGATCGATTTGGTCAAGCTGGACCGGTCCCTGGCCGTCGGCGCGCCGAACGAGCCGCGCCTACAGGCGACGATCGAGTCGATGGTGCACCTGTGCGACCGCAGCGGCATGCAGTTGATCGCCGAGGGCCTGGAGACGGCCGAGGAGCTGCACCTGCTGCACTCGCTGGGGGTCCGGCTGGCGCAGGGCGACCTGCTGCAACCGGCCGCCCGCAGGCCGATGACGCACGTGACGATCACTCCGATCGGCGGCGAGCCGGTGGCCGTCGCACCGATCGAGAAGCCGGACCGGGTGACGGCGCCGAAGGTCACCGACCTCATGCACCCGGCGACGACACTGCCGGTCACGGTCACGGCGGACGAGGTGCGCACAGCGCTGGCGAACGATCCGGACACCAGCTGCGTGGTGCTGCTGGACGACGCCGGCCGCCCACAGTGGACGATCGACAGGAACCGGTTCCTGCTCGCGGTCACCGGCCCGTACGGGCACGCGCTGCACGCCAAGCGCAGTGCCGCGCGGCACGCGGACGAGCCACGCGTGATCCCGATCGGCGCCTCGGTGTTCGACCTGCTGGACGTGTTGTCCGGTTCGGCACGGTCGCGCAGCAACGACGACGTCGTCGTGGTGGACGCGGCCAACCGCTGCCTGGGCGTGGTGCGCGCGACCGACCTGGTGCTCGCGATCGCGGACAGCAAGGTCGAGGAGGCGGCGGCGCTCAACCCGCTGACCCGGCTGCCCGGCAGCGACTCCATCGACCGCGCGGTGACCAGGCGCATCCACGAGGGCGACGTGTTCGCCGTGGGCTGGCTGGACATCGACTCGTTCAAGACGGTCAACGACCGGTTCGGCTTCGCCGCCGGTGACGACCTGATCCGGGACGTCGGCCGGTGCCTTGCCGACTGCGCCGAGCAGCAGCAGCTCGTCCGGGTCGGCCACATCGGCGGCGACGACTTCCTGTTCGTCTCCCCGCTGGACCACCTGATGACGCTGGCCAGCAGGCTGATCGACGCACGGTGGACGGTGGAGGGCGAGACGATCTCGCTGTCGCTGGCCACGCTGGTGTGCGCGGCGGGATCGGTGAGCAGTTACCGCGACGTGTCCCGACTGCTGGCACCGCTGAAGATGCGCGCCAAGTCGATCACCGGGTCCAGTTGGGTGGTCGGCAGGCCGGGCAGCGACCGGATGGACGTGCTGCGCAACGGCGGCTCACGGCCGCGGCCGTCGGCTCCGATGACGTCGACGATGACGGGCACCCTGCCGCAGCACGCGCAGGCGGGCTGATCCGTAACGTCGCCTTTCCGTGTGATTCCCGCTGTAGATCTTGTGCATCAGGCAAGCCTAACCTAACTTAAGGCGCCTCAGTTCCCCGCGAAGAGGATGAGGATGCCCCAGGACCGGCTGTGTCTCGTCGCGCTCAACCCGACCGACTCGGTGACGCAAGGGTTTCTGCCGGCCGCGGCAGCACTCGGCCTGCGCGTCACGCTGCTCACCGACCAGCCGGACGCGCACCACGCGGCCGGCGCCGGCCAGGTGGCCGACGTCGTTTTCTGTGCCGTTCGCGACCACCGGGCGCTGATCGACCAGGTGGACCGGTTGTCAGGCGTGGCGGCCGTGTTCAGCAACAGCGACCACCTCCAGTCCCAGACCGCCCTTGCGGCGAGCTACTTCGGGCTGCCGGCCAAGGACTGGCGGGCCGCGCTGCGGTCGAAGAACAAGGCGTTGATGCGCCGGCACCTGGCGGCCGTCGACCCGGTGTGGAGTCGGGAACTGGCGCCGGGCTCGGCGCTTCCGGACGCGCCGTTCCCGTGCGTGGTGAAACCCCGCGAAGGTGTCGCCAGCGAGGACGTCGTCCTGGTCGCGGACGCCGCCGAACTGGCGACGGCGTGCCAGGACATCTGGCGGCGCCGGCCGGAACCGCTGGTGGTCGAGGAGTTCCTCACCGGTGAGCTGCGCACCGTGGAGACAGTCGGCGACGCCGACGGTCCTCGGGTGCTGGGCGGTTTCCGGACCACGCTTTCACCGCCGCCGTACTTCGTGGAACGGAGCATGGTCTTCGACCCGGCACCGCACGCCGGCCCGGTCCTGGCGCAGCTGGCCGCGCTGGGCGTCGGGTTCGGCGCGTGCCACACCGAGTACGTCGTCGACGGCGACCGGGCACGGATCATCGAGGTCAACTACCGGGTCATCGGCGACCAGTGCGATCTGCTGCTCGCCGACCTCACCGGCATCCCCCTGTTCGAGCACATCCTGCGCGTGCACCTGGGCGAACCGCTGCCGCCGCCGGCCCCGCCCACGGCGAGCCGGGCGCGGATCGACTACCCGTGCGCCGAGCGGTCCGGCAGGCTCGTCGCCGCTCCCCCGGCGCTGGACGAGTGCCGCGACGGCGTCCGGCTGACCTACCGGCCGCTGCGCGACATCGGCGGATACCGGGACCTGACCCACACCAACCGCGACTACCTGGGTGTGCTGCGCACGATCGGCACCGACCAGCCGACCGTGGACCGGGTGGCGGCGGAGTTCCTGGCCGGCCTGCGGTGGGACGTCCAACCGTGAGCCTGGTGTCCGCCGTTCTGAACACGTTGCTGCGCGAGAACTTCCGCGGAATTCGAGAGTCCGTCGTGGACGGTTGCCTGCGCCTGGGACCGCTGTCCGTCCCGGTGCGGCCGGACGGCTTCCTGTGCGACGTGGCGGTCGTCGAGCCGGTACCGGCCGACCTGGCGCAGGTGCTCGCCGTGTGCCGGGACATGGTGGACCCGGTCGACATCGACGGTTTCGACGCGTTCGTCGCGGAATGCCGTGCCGCGCAGGAGACCGAGCGGACGCATCGGGAGCACCGGCGGGCCGTGCTGGACCGCGTCACGCCCGGGCCCGGCATGCCGGGCGCGCTCGCCTACGACACGCTGGCCGCCTACGTCGGCCACCCCGTGTACCCGACCGGACTGGCCCGGCCCGGCATCAGCCAGGCCGACCAGGTGCGCCACGCCCCCGAGTACCACCCGACGTTCCGACTGCGCTGGGCCGCGGTGCCGGCCGACACCGTCACGTCCGCCGGAGCCCTGCCGGACTGGTGGCCGACACCGGACGAGCTGGGCATGCCCGGTGACACTGTGCCGTTCCCCGTACACCCGCTGACCGTCGGTGTGCCCAGCGTGGCCGGGCCGATCGACGTGACGCCGACGCTGTCCATGCGCACGCTGGCGGTCCTCGCCGATCCGGCCACCCACGTGAAGGTGCCGTTGCCGACCAGCACGCTGGGCCTGCGCAACCGGCGCACGATGAAGCCGGGCACCCTCGTCGACGGTGCCGTCACCGAACGGCTGCTCACCGCCGTCCTGGCCGCCGAACCCCGGTTCACCGGCCGCGTCCTGCTCGCCGACGAACAAACCTACCGCCACGCAGGCGACGAACTGCTGGCGTTCCTGGTCCGCCGCTACCCGGCCGGCCTCGAATCGGCCGACGTCGTCCCCCTCGCCGCGCTGCCCGCCCGGACGGCCGATGGCCGGACCGTGCTGGACCTGGTGGCGGACAAGCACTTCGGCGGTGACCGGCTCGGCCTGCTCACCGCGTACCTCACACTCCTGCTGGACTTCCAGACCACGCTGCTGTTGCGTTACGGGATCGCCCTGGAGTCGCACCAGCAGAACGTGTCCCTCGTCCTGGACGACACCGGAATCCGGTTGCTGCTCAAGGACAACGACGGACCACGCATCCGGCCCGACCGGTTCGGACATCCGGAACTGGCGCTGGTGGACGACCCGCGCATCATCGTCGACGACACCGGGCCGCTCGTCGACGTGTTCACCACGATCACGCTGCACCTGTGCGCGGCGGCGATCGTCTTCGGCGTCGAGGGGATCAGCAGGTCAGCCGGTGCCCGGCTGATCAGGGACCTGCTGCTCGCCTCCGTCGACCGGCATCCGGACAGTCCGGACCGGGCCGCCCTGCTGGCGGCCACGGTGCACGCGGACGTGTTGCCGGTCAAGGGAATGGTCACCGCGGGCACCTGGCTGTCCAAGCAGCGCTCCGGGGCCGCCGACGTCAACAAGTTCTACCTGTACCGCGGCCCGAACTATCTCGCACAGCCCGACGATGGGAGCGACTGAATGCCCACCCCGACCATCGTGCCCACCCGGCGCGTCGATACGGACCGGTCCGGTGCCACCGCCGTGTCCGCCGACCACGTGGTCGTCCACACCCTGGTCAACTGCTTCACCCGCGAGGTACCCGGCCGCACCGAACTCGCCGATGACCAGCTGTACCTGCGGCTTTCCCGGTCGCGGCTGCGGATCGCGGTGCGCCGCACGTCCCTGTCCGGCGCACACCGATTCACCGGCCCGGTGTTCGCCGAGCGGGACGGCGCGTGGACCGCGCTGACCTGGCGGGACACCGCCGCCGCGCTGGCAGCCGAACTGACGGCCGTCACCGGCGTGGCCAACGACGAGTTCGTCGACCAGGTGGCCGGCAGCCACGCCGTCACGGCCACGGCGCTGCGGGACCGCACCACTGTCGACGACCGCTACCTGGCGTCCGAGCAGGCACTGTCGCTGGGGCACCGGTTCCACCCGACGCCGAAGTCGCGGACCGCCGCGTCCGGCGACTGGCGCGCCTACGCCCCGGAGACCGGCAGCCGCTTTCCCCTGCGGTACCTGGCGGTGCGGGCCGACCGGATACGCGAGGCGACCGTCCCCGGTGCCGACCTGCCGCTGGACCGGCTGCGTCCGGTGCCGGCCGGCTACCGGCTGCTGCCCGTGCACCCGTGGCAGTACGACCTCATGCGGCACAACGAGAAGCTCACCGCCGCGCTGCGCGACCGGGTCGTGATCGACCTCGGCGCGGGCGGACCGCTGTGCACGCCGACGTCGTCGGTGCGCACCGTGCACTGTGACGGCGACTTCCTCAAGTTCAGCCTCAACGTGCGCATCACCAACTGCGTCCGGAAGAACTCCGCGTACGAGTTGGCGTCCGCCGTGGCACTGACCGAACTGCTGGACACCGAACTGGCCGACCTACCGGTCCGGTTCCCCGGTGCCGCGCTGTTGCGCGAACCCGGTTACCGGACGCTGGACGTCGGGTCGCCGGAGCTGTTCGAGGCGTTCGGTGTGATCGTGCGGGAGGGCCTGTCCCGTTGCCTGCTGCCCGGTGTGACACCGCTGCTGGCCGCGGCCGTGGCCGACGAGTACCCGCTGTCCGACGCGCACGTGTCCCGGCTGGTGAGTGACGTCGGCCTGCTCGACTGGTGGCACACCTATCTGCGTCTGCTGCTGCCGCCGGTGCTGGCCGCGTTCTTCGACCACGGCGTCGTGCTGGAACCGCACCTGCAGAACGTGCTGGTCGGCGTGTCCGACGCGGGCATGCCGGTGCAAATGCTGTTCCGCGACATGGAGGGCACGAAACTGCTCGCCGAACACCACGCCGGCGCGTTGGCCGCGCTGCCGGCCGACGTGGCCGAACCGCTGACGTACACCCGGGAACAGGGCTGGCGCCGGGTCGCGTACTGCCTGCTGGTCAACCACGTCGCGGAGGTCCTCGCCGCGCTCGCCGACCTGCGCCCGGACCTGGAACCCGAACTGTGGTCACTGGTCGCCGACCAACTGGCCCGCTGCCACGACCGGCACGGCAGGCCCGCCGAACTCGGTGCCGTCCTCGCCGGCGGCCCCGTGCCCGCCAAGGCGAACCTGCTGGTCAGATGGCAGCGTGGCAACGACCGACTGGCCGGTTACGTGCCGCTGCGACTCCCGCTGCGCGCGCGGTGATCACCGCGGCGGTCGCGGAGTACGCGGCGGGGCTGCCCGACCACGAACTGCCCGCGTACGTCTACGACCTCACGGCGCTGCGCGACCACGTCACCGCCGTCCGCGCCGCGCTGCCCACCGGCCTGGAGTGCTACTACGCGACCAAGGCGAACCCGGCGCCGCCGATCCTGCGCACGCTGGCCGGCCTGGTGGACGGCTTCGAGGTCGCCTCCGGCGGCGAACTCGCGCACGTCCTCGCGGTCGCGCCGGACATGCCGCTCGCGTTCGGCGGACCGGCGAAGAGCGACGTGGAACTCACGGCGGCGCTGACGGCCGGCGTGCACCGCGTCCACGTGGAGAGCGTGCACGAGCTGCGGCGGCTGGGCCGGATCGCGGCCGCGCTGCGGTCGCAGGCGAACGTGCTGCTGCGGGTGAACCTCCCGCTGGCCACCGGCGGTGCCGCGCTCGTCATGGGCGGCGGGCCATCGCAGTTCGGCCTGGACCCGGCCGACGTGCCGGCCTGTCTGGACATCGTGCGGGACAACGCGTGGCTCGTGCTGCGCGGCGTGCACGCGCACCTGGCCAGCGGGCTGGACGCGGCCGCACACGCGGCGTTGGCCGGATCCGTGGTCGGCTGGGCGCGGACGCTGCCGGTCGGCGAGGTCAACATCGGTGGCGGCATGGCCGTGGACTACAGCGGCGCCACCGTGTTCGACTGGAAGGCGTTCGGTGCCCTGCTGCCCGACGGCGTTCGCCTGCGCATCGAACCCGGTCGCGCGCTGACCGCCTACTGCGGGTGGTACGTGGCACCGGTCGTCGACGTGAAACACAGCCAGGGCAAGACGTTCGCGTTGGTCCGCGGCGGCACGCACCACCTGCGCACGCCTGTCGCGAAAGGACACGACCAGCCGTTCGACGTGCTGCCGGTGCCCGACTGGGACCTGCCGTGGCCGCGACCGGGTGCCGTGGCCGAGCCGGTGACGGTGGCCGGGCAGCTGTGCACCCCGAAGGACGTGCTGGCCCGCGATGTCCCGGTGGACGCGGTGCGGGTCGGTGACCGGATCGCGTTCGGCATGGCGGGCGCGTACGCGTGGAACATCTCGCACCGCGACTTCCTCATGCACCCCGGCCCGACGTTCCACTACCGGTAAAAGCCGGATGGCGTGCCGGCACGAGGCCGGCACGCCATCCGCGGTGGATCGGTCGATCAGAAGTGCGACGTCGCGGCCAGGGCGGGTACCAGGGCGTTCGCCTTCGGGGTGCCCAGGCCCGTTGCCGGGTCCCAACCCTTCGTGGCGGAGTAGCCCTGGATGGTGATGTCGCCGTGGTACGTGTTGTCGCCGACGGTGATGTCGTGGTACAGCGCCCCGTAGAACGGGCCGTGCGCCAAGCCGTACAGCGCGTCGTTGATGTAGCCGATCCGGTGGTGACCGAGCTGGTCGGCCAGCGCGGTCAGGCCCGCCCACTGCGGCGAACCGGCGCTCGTGCCGCCGAAGCGGAACACCAGGTTGGCGCCCTGACCGGAGGTGCTCCACACGGTCAGCACACCGGTGTCGATCCCGGCGTTGTACGAGATGTCCGGCACACCCCGGCGGGGCAGGTGCAGCCCACGCTGGAAGTTCGGCGTCCGGTACAGCGTGCTGAACCCGCCACCGCCGGCAGCGGCGAAGTCCGGCTCGTTCCACACCTGCTCGCTGTGGTACGCAC
>DASZXM010000893.1:0-7096 GCA_035546415.1 Pseudonocardiaceae bacterium | reverse complement strand
ACCGCCAGGAGGCCGCAGTGCGCATCGATCGCCGTGTGAGCCCGAACCAGACCTCGCTCTGGACCGTCACGGAAGTGGTTACTCCGCGTACTCAGAACGCCCACCCGATATGTGAGCTTCGGGTGGGCGTTCTGGGCCTACGGCTCGTGATCCACCTGACCAAGATCAGGCCGTCTCCAGGCCGCGAGACGTCGATCAGCGTCGAGAACCGGCGAGAACTGCCGAGATGCATCAGCGCTGGTCAGCGCGGCTTTCGAGCCACGATCGCGTGGTCGAAACGGGTGGGGCGGACGAGTCGGTTTGTAAGCCGGATTCTGTGTTTGGGCTTGCCCAAACGGCGGTCATCCATCTTGGCCGACCGTTGCCGGTCGGCTCTAGCGGCCTACCCGCAGGCATCGGACGGGCCGTCCTCTGGCGCCTGCGCAGGAGGCTTGCTCCCTTTTGGCCTTGCTCCGGGTGGGGTTTACCTAGCCGTCCCAGTCACCTGGGGCGCTGGTGGTCTCTTACACCACCGTTTCACCCTTACCGCGCCGGCCTCTCGACCGGCTCGGCGGTTTGTTTTCTGTGGCACTGTCCCGCAGGTCACCCCGGGTTGCCGTTAGCAACCACCCTGCCCTGTGGAGTCCGGACTTTCCTCGACCTGTCCTTCGACCGGCCGCGACCGCCCCACCGACTCGTCCGCTCGGTCAGCATAGCTGGTTACCGTTGTCGCCATGGTGATCGGGATCGTGTTGCTGCTGGCAGTGCTGGCGTTCGCGATCATTCGGCCGCGGCAGCTGCCGGAGGCGACCGCTGCCGTGCCGGCTGCCGGTCTCGTGTTGCTGCTCGGGTTGGTCACGCCGCAGCGGGCCGCCGAGCGGACCGTGGAGTTGTTGCCCACCATCGGGTTTCTCGCCGCGATCCTGGTGCTCGCGCATCTCGCGGACAACGAGGGCGTGTTCGAGTGGCTCGGTTACCGGCTGGCCCGTGCGTGCCGTGGGAGTCCGGCCTGGCTGCTCGCGTTGACGTTCGCCGCCGCTGCCGCCACGACCGCTGTGCTGAGTCTCGATGCGACCGTCGTGCTGCTGACGCCGGTGGTCTTCGCGACCGCCCGGACGCTGCGGGTGCGGGCCAAACCGCACGTGTACGCGTGCACGCACCTGGCGAACTCGGCGTCCACCCTGTTCCCCGTCTCCAACCTCACCAACCTGCTCGCGTTCGGCGCGACCGGGCTGTCGTTCCTCACGTTCACCGGGCTGATGGCGCTGCCCTGGCTGGTCGCGATCGGCGTGGAACTCGTCGTGTTCCTGCGGTTCTTCCGGAACGATCTCGTCGGCACCGCCGACGTCGACGACCTGCCCGACCGGCCGACACCCACGTTCGCGCTCGTCGTGCTCGGCGTCGTTCTGGTCGGCTTCGGGCTCACGTCGCTGATCGACCTGCCGCCGGTGTGGGTCGCCGCCGCGGGCGCCGTCGTGCTGGGGCGACGCGGTGTCCTGCGGCGCACGACCACCTTGCGTGCCGTCCTCCGGGAGGCTTCGCCGCTGTTCCTGCTGTTCGTCATCGGCCTGGCGATCGTCGTGCAGGCCGTCGCCGACCACGGGCTCGGGCGGGCGTTGTCCGCGATCGTGCCCACCACGGCGGGGCTACCGGAACTGCTCGGCGTCGCCGCGCTGGCCGCCGTGCTCGCCAACCTGCTGAACAACCTGCCGGCCACGCTCGTCCTGCTGCCGGCCCTGCACGGGCAGCCCGGCATCGTCCTCGCCGTGCTGTTGGGCGTGAACCTCGGGCCCAACGCCACGTACGTCGGCTCGCTGGCCACCCTGTTGTGGCGCCGGGTGCTCGCCCGCCGCGGTCACGCTCCCAAACCGGGCGAGTTCCTGCGGCTCGGAGCAGTCACCGTGCCGCTCACCCTGCTCGCGTCCGTGCTCGCCTTGTGGCTGGGACTGACACTGTCAGGATTGACACCATGACCCGCGTCGTGGTGTGGATCACGGAGGGCACCTGGGCCGGCTGCGTCGACGCCGCCGCGGCACTCGCCCCCGTTGACTCGGACATCGTCCTGCTGCACGTCGCCGACGCCGACGTGGCGGACGTCATGTACGGCTCGGTCAGTGGCCTGCTCGGCCGGGGCAGCAAACCCGGTCGCCTGGACGACCCGGCAGACCACCTGCTGAGCGCCGCGGCGAAACGCCTGAACAGACCGGTCGCCACGATGGCCACGGCGGGCCGGGTGCAGGACGAGGTGGTCGCCGCGTGCGAGGGCGCCGATCTGCTGGTGTGCGCCCGCGACGGCAGGCGGGACCGGCCGGGCCCGCACAGCATCGGCAAGCACACGCGGTTCGTCGTCGACCACGCGCCCTGCGCCGTGTTGCTGGTCTGGCCTTAGCTGTTACCAGGCCAGGTGGGCCGTGTCGTTGAACAGCCGGACGGACGTGTGGCCGTCCGGGTAGAACTCGACGATCGACAGCGACGCCAGGTCCAGGTGCAGCTTGAACAGCACCGACGGCCCGGCCGCCAGCCCGATCCGCAGCAGCGTCTTGATCGGCGTGACGTGGCTGACCACGGCGACGGTGCGGCCGGCGAATGACGAGACGATCTGGTCGAGTGCGCCGGCGACCCGGGCGTGCACCTGGTCGAAGCTCTCGCCGCCCGGTGTGGGCACGGCGGGGTCGGACAGCCACGCCCGGTGCAGGTCGGGGTCGCGGGCCATCGCCTCGCGGAACGTCAGCCCCTCCCATTCACCGAAGTCGGTCTCGGTGAGTTCGGGCAGTTCGGTGACGGGCGCACCGGTCGCGGTTCCGATCGCGTCAGCGGTCTGGCGGGCGCGGGACAGCGGCGAACTCACCACCGCATCGATGCCGCCCGCCTTGCGCAGGCGTGCGGCCACGGCGGCCGCCTGGCGTTCGCCGAGTTCGGTGAGCGGTGGGTTGCCCCGGCCCGAGTAGCGGCGCTCCACCGACAGCTCCGTCTGGCCGTGGCGGACCAGCAGCAGGCGGGTCGGCGTGCCCTGCGCGCCGGTCCACGACGTGGGTGGCGCGCCGATCCCGCCGGTCACCGGACGTCCTGGGCGTCCATGGCCTCGTTGGCCAGCCGGTCGGCGTGCTTGTTCGCCGCTCGCGGAATCCACTCGAAGGTGACCTTGTCGAAGCCGCCGACCAACGCTCGAGCCCGTTCCGCAAGCGTTTGCAACGGCGCGTGCTTGATCCGCCAGCGACCGGACATCTGCTCGACGACGAGCTTGCTGTCCATCCTGACGTCCACCAGCGACGCGCCCACCTCGCGTGCCGCCTCCAGGCCGGCGATCAGACCGGCGTACTCGGCGACGTTGTTCGTCGTGAAGCCCAGACCGGCCTTGCGCTCGGCCAGCACGTCGTCGGTCGCGGCGTCCCGCACCACGGCGCCGTAGCCGGCAGGCCCCGGGTTGCCCCTCGACCCACCGTCGGCCTCGACGATCACGTGCGCTGTCACAGGCCGGACTCCGGCGTTCGGATCAGGATCGCGCCACACTCGTCGCACCGCACGACCTCGTCGGCCGGCGCGTCCTTGATGTGCGTGATGGAGTTGCGGTCCAGTTCCAACCGGCACGCGCCACAGCGGCGGGCGCGCAGCAGCGCGGCGCCGGTGCCCTTCTGGGTGCGGATGCGGTCGTACAGCGCGAGCAGTTCGGTCGGGAACTGCGGCACCAGGTCCTGGCGTTCCTGCTTCCGCCTGGCCTCCGCGACTTCCAGGTCGGCCAGTGCCTCGTCACGACGCCGCTGCACGTCCGACAGCGCCGTTTCGGCCGCGTCCAGTTCGGTCCTCGCGTGCGCGACGTCCACCTCGACGGCCTCGCGGCGTTCCATCAGTTCCAGCAGGTCGTCCTCCAGGGACGACTGCCTGCGGGTCAGCGTCGCCAGCTCGTGTTCCAGGTCGGCCAGCTGCCGCGCACCGACGTTGCCGCCCTTGAGCAGCGACCGGTCCCGGTCCTCACGCGCCCGGACGGCCTCGATCTCCGACTCCTGGCGGGTCGCCTCCCGGTTCAGGTCGCCGAGGGTCGTCTCCACGGCCACCAGTTGGTCCCGCTTCGCGCGGTGGACCTGTTCCCGCTCGGTGATCTCGGCCAGCTCCGGCAGTGTGCGTCGCCGGTGATCAATCCTGGTCAGCTCGGTGTCGACGTTGGCGAGGTCGAGCAGCCGGCGCTGCACGGCGGGGTCAACTCTCACGCTGGTGTCCTCCGGTGTCGAGGGGCGTCATGCCACGCCGAGGGTCCACGGGTCGGTGCGGCGGGTGGAGATGAGAATGTCGACCGTACCGCCGAACGCTGTGCGCAGTACGCCCGCCGCCTGTTCGCACCACGGCCACTCGCTGGCCCAGTGCGCGACGTCGACCAGCGCGGGCGCGCCGGGACGCGCCAGGTGCTCACTGGCGGGATGGTGGCGGAGGTCGGCGGTGACGTACGCGTCGGCTCCGGCGCGCAGCGCGTCGTCGAGGTAGCCATCACCGGCACCACCACACAGCGCGACTGTCCTGATCGGACGGTCGGGGTCGCCGGCGGCGCGGACACCCCATGCGGTGGACGGCAACGCGTCGGCGACGCGCTTCGCGAACGCGCTCAACGGCTCAGCGGCGGGCAGCGTGCCGATCCGGCCGATCCCGGTGCGGCCGTCCGGGTTGGGTACCAACGGTCCGGTGACGGTGATTCCGAGCGCCGCGGCAAGCGCGTCGGACACGCCAGGGTCGGCCGAGTCGGCGTTGGTGTGCGCGCAGTACAGCGCGACACCGGCTCGGATCAGTCGATGGACGACGCCCCCTTTGGGGGTGTCAGCGGCAACTCCGTGCACACCACGCAGCAGCAGCGGATGATGTGCCACGATCAACTGTACACCCGATTCGACCGCCTCATCCACTGTGGAATCGACGGGGTCGACGCAGATCAGGACTTTCGCCACCGGTTCGGCCGGATCACCACACACCAGGCCGATCGCGTCCCACGGCTCGGCGAGTTCCGGCGGGTACGCGTGCTCCAGCACGGCGATCACCTCGGTGAGGCTCGTCACGCGGCGACCCCTTCCGTAAGTTCGGCCCGCAGCGCGGCCAGCAGCGGCGCACAACACTCCGGTGCACGCACGGCGATCCGGATGTGGTCGGCTGTCAGACCGGGGAACGTGTCGGCGCGGCGCACAGCGATCCCCTTGTCCCGTAACGCATGCCGAATGTTGGGCCCATCGGGCACGCGCAACAAAAGGAACGGCGCGTCGGCCGGTTGGTGGACGTGGACGCCGGGCAACTCGGCGAGTTGACCGATCAGCCAGGCGCGGTGGTCGGCGAGTTCGCGTGCGGCACGTTCGGCTTCGGCGACGGCAGCCGGGGCCGAACACGCTTCGACGGCGGCGAGGACGAGGCTGCTCACTGGCCATTGTGGACGAGCACGGGCCATTCGCGCCAGGATTTTCGGTTCGCCGATGGCGTAACCGGCACGGAGCCCGGCGAGCGCCCACGTCTTGGTGAGGCTGCGCAGCACGACGACGCCGGGCTCGCCGATCATCGACTGCGGTTCGCCGGGCACGGCGTCCAGGAACGCCTCGTCGACGACGACGATCCGGCCGGGGCGGACGAGTTCGCGGATCGTGTCGGCGGCGTGCAGGACGGACGTCGGGTTCGTCGGGTTGCCGACGACTACCAGGTCGGCGTCCGCCGGAACCAGGTCGGGACGCAGCGAGTAGCCGTCCTCGGCGCGCAGCAGCACCCGGTGGACGTGGACTCCGGCGTCGCTCAGGGCGACCTCCGGCTCGGTGAACGACGGGTGCACGACAGCGGCCAGGCGCGATCCGAACGCAGGCAGCAACGCGAAACCCTCGGCTGCGCCGGCGAGGACGAGGACCTCGTCCGGTGAGCGGTGATGGCGTTCGGCGACCGCCCGGCGGGCGGCCAGGTCGCGGTCGGCGGACGGGTAACGACCCAGGTGGGGCAGTTCGGCGGCGAGAACATCCAGCAGCCAGGCGGGCGGCTGGTCGCGCTGCACGTTGACGGCGAAGTCGACCAGTCCGGGGGCGGCGTCCACGTCACCGTGGTGGCGCAGCAGCGCGCGCTGGTCGGGGAAGTCGCCGGTCATCGGGGAAAGTCTAGGCCACGGGTACTTGTAACCCCTCCGGGGTTATGTCATGCTCATAACCCTCAGCTAACCCGTAGGGGGAGACATGCCGAAGATCAACGTTTACCTGCCCGACGACCTGGCCGAAGCGGTGCGGGAGTCGGGACTGCCGGTGTCGCAGATCTGCCAGCAGGCGCTGGAGGCCGCGGTGCGCAAGGTCAACGCGATCAAGGACAGCGCCAACATCGACCTCACCGAGGACGACCCGATCTCCCGCCTGGAGCGCTTCACCGAGAAGTCGCGCACGGCCATGCGCAGCGCGCTGCAGTTCGCGAAGGAGAGCGACCAGACGGTGGTGGGCACACGGCACGTGCTCACCGGCATCCTCGACGAGGGCAGCAACCTGGCCATCCAGGTGCTGCGGTCGATGGAACTCGAGCCGGACGACCTGCTGGAAGACCTGGCCGCGCGCACCGGGACGGAACCGGCGGCGACGGGGGGCAGCGAGCACGGCCGTCGGTTCAGCGCCCCACTCAGCGCGGCGATGAAGGCAGCGCTCAGCGAAGCGATCGCCATGGGGCACAACTACATCGGTTGCGAACACCTGTTGCTCGGCCTGGTCGCCGAACCGGAGGGCATCGCGGGCGAACTGCTGCGGTCCCGGGGCGTGGAGCCGGCGGCGGCGAAACGGGCGGTACGAACCCTGCTGACCGGGTTCTCGTACGCGAAGAACCAGTCACAGCAGCAGCAAAACCCGGCCGAGGTGATGAAGGCGGTCCTGGCACCGATCACGGAGCGGCTGGACCGGCTGGAGCAGCGGTTGACGGCGTTGGAGGGCTGAGGGGGTAGGTGACGGCCGGTGGCGCGCTGTGGTCCCGGAGCACGCGACCGGTCCGTTCGCGGTCGGCCTGTTCGCGGTCGGCCTGCGGGTGGCCGACGAGGTGGGCGGGTGGGCGAGCGGACGATTGGGTCGGCGGACGGTGCGGTCGGCGATCGGCGATCGGCAGTCGGCGATCGGCGATCGGCGGCCAGGGTCGGCGGCGT
>DASZXM010000892.1:0-3236 GCA_035546415.1 Pseudonocardiaceae bacterium | reverse complement strand
CCGCACAGCAGCGCGGCGGCCGCCTGGTCCGCCGTCAGCCCCGCTCGCGCACGCCATGTCCGCAGTCCACGCGACAGTCGCCGCCGCCGGATCGTCTTGCCTCGTTCGCTCACCGTTACCTCCCGTATCGGTACACAGTGTGCCCGCCACCCTCCGTGACCACACAACCCCTCGATAGGAGGACTGGCCTTGGAGCGCTCCACACGTATGGTCAGCTTGCCAGAATTTCGATCGAAGGAGAACACGATGGAGCCGTCCGGCCTGAGCATCGGCACCTGGGCATCCGTGTCCGACGACACCAAGATCACCGCGACCACGACCGACGACTCCGTGACGCTCTCGTTCGGCGGTCCCACCGACAGCTGCGACGTGTCGTTCTACGACTCCGCCATCGACCGGCTGATCCAGGTCGCGACCGAAGGCCGGGACCTGCTGCGCGCCCGGCGAACCGGTGGCTGAACCGTCACCGGCCCCTCGTAATCTCTCGGCCGTGATCATCGACAGCTATCTGGCCACGGCCCAGGTCGCCGCCGGCCTGTTGCAGGCTCCGGAACTGACCGACCGGTGGGCGGCGCCCAGTGCGTTGGCGGAGTTCCGGGTCAGCGGTCTGGCCGGCCACCTGGCAACGGCGGTGTTCCGGGTCGAACAGGCGCTGACCGCCGACGTCCCGGACGAGCCGCCGGTCGACGCCGCCGAGTACTTCGCACGCGGCGACGCACCCGGCCGGTCGCCCGACGAGCCACGGCAACAGGGCATCCGGCGGCTCGGCGAGGAGGCCGCCGCCGACGGGCCGGCCGCGCTCGCCGACCGGGTGGACGCGAGCATCGACCGTCTTGCCACCACCCTGCCCGGCGAACCGGCCGACCGTCCGGTCTACGGCATCCGCGCCGTCATGCGCCTCGACCAGTGGGTCCTGACCCGCATGATCGAACTGGCCGTGCACATCGACGACCTGGCCATCAGCCTGGACGTGCCGACGCCGGACCTCCCGCCGGAGGCGGCCGACCTGGTGATCACCACGCTGGCTCGCATCGCCGTCAAGCACCACGGCGCGGTCCCCGTACTGCGCGGCCTGTCCCGCCGCGAACGAACCACGGCGCCGATCGCCGCGTTCTGAACCCGGATCGGATGGTCGCGCCGCATCGCGCACTCGCCGATCCCCTGCGGATCAGGTTGTTGGAAGGACTGTGGGCGGGGCCGCGGTCGGCACGGGAGCTGGCCGGCTGGCTCGACACGCCGGCCGACCGGCTCTACTACCACCTCAAGCAGTTGCAGCGGGCCGGACTGGTCGAGGTGGTCGAGTACCGCGAACTGGGCGGCGGCAAGGTGGAACGCGTCTACGCGCGGGTGGAGGTCGAACCGCCGGGTGACGACACTCCCCCGGCCGAGGTGGCCGAGTTCCTCGGCCAGGTCGTCCAGACCACCCGCATGGACATCACCGAGGCGTACGCCGCACGCGAGCGAGGCGCCGACCGGCAGGTGATGGTCACCAGAACCGGGGTGCGGCTGTCTCGGGCGCACCTGGCCGAACTGCACGCCCGGTTCGCGGAACTGGCGGGACAGGCCCGGGACGACCCGGACGAGGACGGCGTGTGGGCGAGTGTGCTGTTCGCGTTCGTGGACCTGGAGGACCGGCCCACCGACGGTGAGGAGTCGACACAGTGAACGGCAACTGGTTGCGGATCCTGGGCATCGTGTACCTCATCCGCGTGTTGCGGCAGCGCCGCGAGCGGCGCAGGGCAGCCGGGCGCGCCGAGACCCCGTGACGACCGTCGTGCACGCATGGCGGCTCTACCTGCGCACCCGCAACGTCGCGGCCACCGTCATCGCGCACGCCCTCCGCGACATCCCCAACGTCGTACTCTAGTACGACTTGGGCAGCTTGAGCGTGTGCTGGGCGACGTAGTTGAGGATCATCTCGCGGCTGACCGGGGCGATCCTGCCGGCGCGGGAGGCGCCCAGCAGTGCGCCGAGGCCGTACTCGGACGCGAGGCCGTTGCCGCCGTGCGACTGGATGGCCTGGTCGACCGCTGCCACCGCCGCGTCGGCCGCGGCCAGCTTCGCCATGTTGGCCGACTCGCCGGCCTCGCGGTCCAGACCCGCGTCGTAGAGCGCCGCGGCCTTCTGCGTCATCAGGCGGGCGAGTTCGACCTGGATCGCGCACTGCGCCAGCGGGTGCGCCAGGCCCTGGTGGGTGCCGATCGGCACGCCCCACACCTCTCGGGTGCGCAGGTAGTCGGCTGCCTTGTCCAGCGCGAACCGGGCCAGGCCGGTGGAGAACGACGCTGCCATGATGCGCTCCGGGTTCAGGCCGGCGAACAGTTGCGCCAGGCCGGCGTCCGTCGACCCGACCAGCGCCTCGGCGGGCAGGCGGACGTTGTCGAAGAACAGTGTGAACTGCCGTTCCGGGGACACGATGTCCATGTCGATCGGCTGGTAGGTGAAGCCGGGCGCGTCGGTCGGCACGATCATCAGCGACGGCAGCAGCCGCTGGCCGGACGCGTCCACGTGCCGCGCGACCACGAGCACGGCGTCGGCCTCGTCGACACCGGAGATGTAGTACTTGCCTCCGGAGAGCACCCAGTCGTCGCCGTCGCGACGGATCGACGTGGCCAGGTTGTGCGAGTTGGACCCGGCGTCGGGTTCGGTGATGGAGAACGCCATCTTCGTGGTGCCGTCGGCGAAGCCGGGCAGCCAGCGGCGCTTCTGCTCATCGGTGCCGAACCGGCTGATCACCGTGGCGCAGATCGCCGGTGACACGACCATCATCAGCAGCGGGCAGCCCGCGGCCGCGAACTCCTCGCACACCGCGGCCAGGTCGCCGATGGCGCCACCGCCACCGCCGTACTCCTCGGGCACCGCGACACCGAGGTAGCCGAGCTTCCCGGCCTCCGCCCACAGTTCGGACGTCTTCTCACCGGCCCGCGCCTTGGCCACGAAGTAGTCCCGGCCGAAGCCGGTAGCGAAGTCACGCACGGCCTTGCGCAGCGCCTGCCGCTCGTCGGACTCGGTAAACGCGATGCTCACGATTCCTCCTCGATGACGGCGAGCACGGCGCCCGCGTCCACCTGCTGCCCCACACCGACCCGCAGTTCGGCCACCACGCCGGCGGTCGCGGCGACGACACGGTGCTGCATCTTCATCGCTTCGAGCACCAGCAGTTCGGCGCCCGCCTCGACCCGGTCACCCGGCGCCACGGACAGTCGCGCGACCGTGCCGGGCATCGGTGCCACCGT
>DASZXM010000891.1:0-2883 GCA_035546415.1 Pseudonocardiaceae bacterium | reverse complement strand
CGGTCGGCGTGCTGGTCACCGGTCCGCCGAAGGGCAAGACGATCAACATCGCCGTCGCGACATACGCCGGTCTCGGCGGCCGGGAGCTGGACATCCTGGCGTTGCGCAGGCTCGCGGACGCGCTCGCCGAGGGGTTCGAGGCGGACGGCCTGGTGTTCTCCGAACTGCTGGTGGCGCAGCTGCGCGCGGAGGCCCGCGGTGAGGCGGCGACCGACCGGCCGCTGTTCCGGATCGCCGCGCTGGCCCCGGGTGGGCGGTTGGCGCACCGGGTGAAGCCGGACGCGGTGTCCCGGTTCGTCTCGATGTTGGACTAGATGCGTACTAGATCACGGTGGAACGGCCCAGGTAGGTGACGCCGGGCGGCGTGGGCACGTCGAGTTCCTGGAAGCCGAGGCGGTCGTAGAAGGCGCGCGCCGGGGTGTTGTCGGCGTGCATGCCCAGGTGCACCCGGGCGGCGCCGGCATCACGGAAGGCGGCCAGGAGGGTGTGCACGAGCCGGCGGCCGAGGCCGCTGCGCTGGTAGCCGGGCAGCAGGTCGATGTGCAGGTGGGCCGGGTGGTCGGCGAGTTCGGGCACCACCATGGTCTCGGGGTGGTGCAGCAGCCAGGCCATTTCCTCGGCCCTGGTCGTCGGTGCGTGTGCCGGCGCCGGGTGCCGGTCGCCGACCAGTGGCAGCCAGCGCTCCCGGAACTCCTTGGCGAACCGGGTGGTGTCCGGTGTGCCCAGGATGTAGCCGGTGGCGCGGCCGCCGTCGTCCACGACGAACGTGAAGTCGGGCTCCAGGAAGGCGTACGGGCCGGCGAAGACGTCGCCGACGAGTTCCGGGTCGCCGGGGTAGAGGTCCGTGGCGTCCCGGCCGCTGTCGGCGGTGCGCAGGCAGACGTCGTAGATGTCGTCCCGGTCGATCGGGCGGTACGGACGGATCACAGCGTCGGCCATGATGAGGGATCGTAGCCGGACTGACGAAATGATTTGACGCGGGTTCGAACATGTGTTCGAATCGACGGGTGCGATGGGATGGTCAGCGTGTCGACGGGCAGGCGCAGCAGTCACTACCGGGCATCGGTGGGCTGGTGCGCAGCGTCCGCACGCCCGAGTTCAACGGCCTGGTGTTCCACGAGGTGATGGCGAGGTCGGTGCTCAACCGGGTGCCGGGCGGGTCGTCCATGCCGTTCGGCTGGACGGTGAACCCGTATCGCGGCTGTTCGCACGGCTGCACCTACTGCCTCGCCGGCGACACGCCGGTGCTGACGGCCGACGGGCGGGCCAAACCGATCGCGGATCTCGCGGTGGGGGACCAGATCTACGGCACGCAGCTGGTCGGCCGGTACCGGCGTTACGTCGCCACGGAGGTGAAGGCGCACTGGGCGACCGAGAAACCGGCATACCGGATCACGCTGGCCGACGGCACGGTGCTGGTGGCCAGCGGTGAGCACCGGTTCCTCACCGAGCGCGGCTGGAAACACGTCACCGGCACGACCACGGGCGCGGCGCGGCGACCGCACCTGACATCGGGGAACAAGCTGATGGGCACCGGCCGGTTCAGTGCCCAGCCGGTGGCGAACGCGGACTACCGGCGGGGTTACCTGTGCGGCCTGCTGCGCGGCGGGGCCGGTTCGGGTTACGCGGACAAGGTGGCGCGCTTCCGGTTGGGCGCGGCCGACGCGGACGTGGCGGCACGCGCGGTGCGGTTCCTGGGCGACTTCGGCGTCGGCCCGGAGCAGATCGACCTGTCGGCCGACCTGCTGGCGTGGCCGGCCGCGCCGAACGACTGCTGGTCCAAGGGGTTCCTGGCGGGTGTGTTCGACGCGCGGGGCGGTCGGTCCAGCCGGGTGCTGCGGATCCGCAACGCCGACCCGGACGTGGTGCGCGCGGTGGTCGCGGCGTGCACGCGCTTCGGTTTCGCCTACACCGTGGAGGACGTCGGCCACGGGCTCGGCCCGCACGTGGTGCGGTTGAACGGCGGGCTCGCCGAGCACCTGCGGTTCTTCCACACGGTCGACCCGGCGGACACGGGCAAGCGGTCGATCGACGGCCTGGCGATCAAGTCGGACGCAGCGCTGGGTGTCGTGTCGATCGAGCCGACCGGCGAGACGATCCCGATGTACGACATCACCACCGGCACCGGCGACTTCATCGCCAACGGCGTGGTGAGCCACAACTGCTTCGCCCGCAACACGCACACATACCTGGACATGGACGCCGGCCACGACTTCGACACCCAGGTGGTCGTGAAGGTCAACGCGGTGGAGGTGCTGACGGCACAGCTGCGGTCGTCCCGGTGGCAGCGGGAACACGTCGCGATGGGCACGAACACCGATCCCTATCAGCGGGCGGAGGGCCGGTACGGGTTGATGCCCGGCATCGTGAGCGCGTTGGCCCGGTCGGGCACACCGCTGTCGATTCTGACGAAAGGCACGGTGCTGTCGCGGGACATCCCGTTGTTGGCGGCGGTGAGCAAGGACGTGTCGGTGGGGTTGGGTGTGTCGATCGCGTTGGTGGACCGGGACATCCAGCGCAGCATGGAACCGGGCACGCCGAGCCCGCAGGCGCGGTTGGAACTGGTGCGGCGGGTCCGGGAGGCGGGGTTGCCGTGCGGGGTGTTCGTCGCGCCGGTGCTGCCGATGCTGACGGACTCGGTGGACCGGCTGGACCGGCTGTTCGCGGCCATCGCGGAGGCGGGGGCGACAGGGGTGACGGTGCTGCCGCTGCACCTGCGGCCGGGCACGCGGGAGTGGTTCGCGGCGTGGTTGAAGCGGGAGCATCCGGAGTTGGTCGGGGCTTATCGGAAGTTGTATGCGCGGGGGAGTTACGTGGACAAGGGGTATCGGCGGATGTTGGGGGAGCGGGTGGGGCCGTTGTTGCGGCGGTACGCGTTGGGGC
>DASZXM010000890.1:0-8594 GCA_035546415.1 Pseudonocardiaceae bacterium | reverse complement strand
TGGGCAGCGGGGTCGCCGCGCCCGGACGCAGCGCGTCCAGCACCAGCGCGACGTAGCGCCGCCACGCGTCGCCGCTGGTCACCCGGATCGTGCCGATCAGCATGTACACCAACGGTCGCAGGTCGGCGGGTGTGAGGTCGGCGCGGATCTGGCCGTTCTCCTGACCGCGCCGCACGACCGACGCCAACTCCACGAAGAAGCGCGACATGATGCCCTCGATCAGCCGCGTCGGGTCGCGGGACGCCTTGATCATCGGCAGCTCCTCCTGTGCCACCGACAGTGCGGCGTCCAGGGTGGCCGCCATGCCGTGCCACGGGTCCGGGTCGGCGATCGCCTGGCGCAGCACGGGTTCGACCTGTTCGGCGTAGCGCCATTCGACGACGGCGATGATCAGGTCGTCCTTGGTGGCGAAGCGGCGGTACAGCGTGGCGACGCCGACACCGGCACGGCGGGCGATCTCCTCCAGTGGCACGTCGGTGTCGGCCTCGGTGAAGGCAGCCCACGCCGCGGCGATGATCCGCTCCGCGTTGCGCGCGGCGTCGGCCCGCAATGGTCGGGCTGGAGCCTCCATGACCAGCACGCTAACAGAGCCGGCGACGTTGTACCGATAGTCCACTGTCAGTTGTGCTACGGTCATAACCGATAGCGTGATATCACTTGAGGGGATCGTGGGGATGACACAGGCACCGACCGCTCCGGTCCATGTCCGCCGCAACAACTTCGACCCGGCGCCCGAGCTCGCCCAGATGCGCGCGGCCGCGCCGATCAGCAAGCTCACCATGCCCTGGGGGGCCGAGGTGTGGCTGGCCACCCGCTACCGGGAGGTCCGGCAGATCCTCGGCGACGCGGCACGGTTCAGCAACGGTGGCGCCGGCATCGCGGGCGGGCCGCTGCAAGGCACCAGCACCAGCGCCGAGCGCAACGACTCCGGCTTCCTGCTCAGCT
Organism: Pseudonocardiaceae bacterium; assembly: GCA_035546415.1. GTDB lineage: Bacteria > Actinomycetota > Actinomycetes > Mycobacteriales > Pseudonocardiaceae > DATEPR01. The sequence goes on along the minus strand of DASZXM010000890.1, from coordinate 7,649 downwards.
ACGACCCACCGGACCACACGCGACTGCGCAAGCTGCTCACGCCCGCGTTCACGGTGGCGCGGATGCGCAGGCTGCGGCCGAGGATCGAGACGATCGTCGCCGACCACCTGGCGGCGATGGCCGACGCGGGTTCGCCCGCGGACCTGGTGTCGGCGTTCGCGCTGCCGATCCCGTCGCTGGTGATCTGCGAGCTGCTCGGCGTGCCGTACTCGGACCGGGACATGTTCCAGCGGCTGAGCCGGGAACGGCTGGACATCTCGCTGGACATCGCCGCGCGCACGGCGGCGGGCGAGGCGGCCAGGGCCTACATGCGCGACCTCGTCGCCGCCGAACGGCGCTCGCCCGGCGACGCCATGCTGGGCATGCTGGTGCGCGAGCACGGCGACGAGATCGGCGACCACGAGCTGAGCGGCGTGGCCGACCTGCTGCTGCTGGCCGGCCACGAGACCACGTCCAACATGCTGGGCCTGGGCACGCTGCTGTTGCTGTGCCATCCCGACGCGGTCCCGCGGCTGCACGACCCGGAGCAGATCGACACCGTGGTCGAGGAGATGCTGCGCTACCTGTCCGTGCTGCACAGCGTCATCCCGCGCACGGCGACCGAGGATGTCGCCTTCGGGGACCTGGTCGTCCGGAAAGGCGACATGGTGCTGTGCTCGCTGCCGGCCGCCAACCGCGACCCGGAGCTGGGCGCGGACATGGACACCGTCGACTTCACCCGCAGGATCACCAGCCACCTGGCGTTCGGGCACGGCGTCCACCACTGTCTGGGCGCGCCGCTGGCCAGGATGGAGATGCGGATCGCGTACCCGGCGCTGTTCGAGCGGTTCCCGGGCCTGACCCTGGCCGTGCCGTTCGAGGACGTGGACTTCCGGGCGATGTCGGTGGTCTACGGGTTGGGGTCGCTACCGGTGTCCTGGTAGCGACCGCCGGCCCGCACCAGACCGGTCTCATAGGCGATCACGACGAGCTGCGCCCGGTCCCGGGCGCCCAGCTTGATCATGGCCCGATTCACGTGCGTCTTGGCGGTCAGCGGGCTGACCACGAGCCGTTCGGCGATCTCCTCGTTGGACAGTCCGGCCGCGACGAACGTGAGCACCTCGCGCTCCCGGGCGGTCAGCACGTCGAGCACGGCGGGCGACTCGCGGACCGGATAGTCCGGCTGGGCCAGGAACCGGGCGATCAGGCTGCGGGTCGCCGTCGGCGACAGCAGGGCGTCACCGCGCGCGATCATCCGGATCGCGGCGAGCAGTTCCTCGGGTGCCACGCCCTTGCCGAGGAACCCGCTGGCGCCCGCCCGCAGCGCGGCGAACACGTACTCGTCGATCTCGAACGTGGTCAGGATCAGCACGCGCACGCCGGCGAGGTCGTCATCGGCGCTGATCAGCCGGGTGGCGGCCAACCCGTCCAGATCAGGCATCCGGATGTCCATCAGGACGACGTCGGCACGGGCGCTGCGGGCCAGTGCGACCGCCTCCCGCCCGGTGGCCGCCTCGCCGACGACGGCGAGATCGGGCGCCGAGTCCACGAGCGCGCGGAACCCGGCCCGCACCAGGGCCTGGTCGTCGGCGAGCACGACACGAATGGTCACGGTGACTAGTCTGCCCACCATGGCGGCGGACAGGCTTCCCGACCCGGACACCGACTTCGGCCGGATGGCCCGCGAGCGGCTGGCCGGCGATCCGTTGATCTGGTTCACCACGATCGGCAGGGACGGCACCCCGCAGCCGAACCCGGTGTGGTTCTTGCTGGAGGACGACGAGATCCTCGTCTACAACACACCGGAGGCCAACCGCGTCAACCACATCAAGGCACGCCCACAGGTGTCGCTGAACCTGAACTCCGACGCGGACGGCAACGGCATCGTGGTGATCACCGGCCTGGCCCGGGTGGTGCCGGACGCGCCGCCGGCCGACGAACACCCGGCCTACATGGCGAAGTACGCCGAACGGGCCGCCAGGATCAGCGGCGACGCGACGGCGTTCGCCCGCAACTACTCCGTCGCCGTCCGGGTGGCGATCACGAAAGTCCGGGGCTTCTGACCGATCGCCGGCGCGCCCAGCGCCGGCGATCGGTTGCACGGCACTGAGTCCGCCGACGAACAGCAGCCCCGCGGCCACCGCGCTCCACCATGCCGGGCAGCACCACAACGGATTCCGCTCACCCCGGAGCTGAGGACTCACCCCGGCGCTGAAGAAGGCGTGCGCGGCCGGGCTGGCGCTCTGCGCGGTGGATCATCGCGCACGCCCAGGACGCGGGATCATCGGGCGCTCAGGACGCGGGCTGCCTCCGCGCCGACGTCGGGCCGACTTCGGGCCGCCGGACCTGCTCATCCTGCACCGCGCGATGTCCCAGGTGATCCGCGAATCCCCGGCACGGACACGTGGCGCCGCTGCCTCGCGCTCTTCCTGGAGGGCCTGCGAACGCGCTAATGCCACAGGGTCACGTAGACCGGTGGCCGGAACCGGGACGGCGGCACGCCGGCCCCCGGCTCCCGCATGATCCGCATCGCCACGGCCGTCCCGAGAAAGTGCACGAACGCGTCGGCCGACGCCGATCGCCGCCCGACCGGCGGACCGGTCACGAACCAGGGCGCCAGCAGCGGTGTCGCGGGCGTCTCCAGGAGCCGCAGTTCACCACGCCGGACCCGGCCTGCGACCAGGTGCTCGATGGCCGGCGCGGCACCGGCGCCCTCGGCCGCCGCGGCCCACGCCGCCGTCTGGTTGGGGAACACCATGACGCGGTCCTCGTCGACGCCGAGCGCCCGCAGCAGTCGGCCGGTGTCGCTCGCCGGATCGGTGCCGGACGCGTCGACCAGCCACGGCCACTGCGCCGGCTTCGCCTGGGTTCGTTCGTGTCCGGCCACGACCACCACCAGCCGCGCCCGGAACAGCGGCTGGCTGGCCAACGTCGCCGACCGGTCGCCGACCGCCAGGTTCGGCCCGATCGCCAGGTCTGCCAGCCGGTTGCCGACCAGGACGGGCATCTCCGCCGTCGCGGCGACACCGGCCATCGCCTCGATCTTCGGGCCTGCCCGCACGCCGAACGCCTCCACCAGCGGCGGTGCCACGAACTCGGCCAGCGGGCTGTCGGCCACGATCCGCAGTTGCTCCGGCGCACCGCGCGCGGCACGCACGCCCGCTTCGGCGTCCGCGCCCAACGCGACCATCTGGGTCGCGATGCCCAGCAGTCGGTTGCCTCCCGGGGTCAACGTCATGCCGCTGGCGCTCCTGACCAGCAGCGGGTCACCGAAGTGCTTGCGCAGCGCGGCCAGGGCCTGGGAGACGGCGGGCTCGCTGACGTCCAGCGCATGCGCTGCCGCGGAGACCGAGCCCAGCCTGGCCACCAGGACGAACGCGCTGAGCTGGGTCAGGGTCACGGTGCCACTCGTCCATTCGCACCAAGAGCGGCGCAGTTGCGGGGAAAGTCGGCGTAAACCTCCGCAGGTCCGGAGATCCACCCGCCTCCTAACCGCACCATTATTCCTCCGTTGTCCGGCGGGCCACGGCGGAGCACCCTGAGGCTCCACAACGCCGTGGAGGTCGGTCCGCATGCAGGTACCCGCACCATTCCAGTACGAACGCGCGACGAGCGTGGCACACGCCTTGGCCCTGTTGGCCCGTTACGGGCCGGAATCGAGGGTGGTGGCAGGCGGGCACAGCCTCCTGCCGATGATGAAACTCCGGCTCGCCCAGCCGGAGGCGCTGATCGACCTCAACGAGCTGGCCGAACTGGCGCAGATCAAACTGGACGGTGACCACCTGAGCATCGGCGCGATGGTCCGGCACGCCCAGCTGCTCGATTCCGCGCTCGCCGCCGAGCACTTCACGATCCTCGCCGAGGCCGAACGGGTGATCGCCGACCCCGTGGTGCGCAACCGCGGCACGGTCGGCGGTTCGCTGTGCCAGGCCGACCCCTCCGAGGACCTGTGCGCCGTGTTCTCCGCGCTGCGCGCCGAACTGGTCTGCGAGGGCCCGGACGGGCAGCGCACGATCCCGGCGCGGGAGTTCCTCACCGGCCCGTACGAGACCGCGTTGGCCGACGGCGAGCTGCTGGTGGAGCTGCGGCTGAAGATCCGCTCCAACGGCAGCGCCTACCAGAAGGTGGAGCGGCGTGCCGGTGACTGGGCGGTCGCCGCGGCAGGCGCCGTGATCGAGATGTCCGGCGACACGATCAGCAGGGCGGGTATCGGGTTGAGCGCCGTCGGCGCGGACGGCGGCGTCGCCGCCGAGGCGGAGGACTACCTGCGCGGGGGCCCGGCCACCGAGGAGCGGTTCCAGGAGGCCGGCCGGATCGCCGCCGAGCACTGCTCGCCGTCGGCCGACCAGCGTGGCCCCGTGGACTACAAGAAACACCTGGCAGGCGTTCTGGTCACCCGTGCGGTGCGGATCGCGGCCGCGCGAGTCGCGCAGCGGCTCGCGACCGACTGACCAGCTTGCCGAAACCGTGCTTGTGAGCCGAGAGGCAAAATAACCATGCAGATCACCGTGAACGTCAACGGCGAGGACCACATCAGTGACGTGGAGCCCCGTCTGTTGCTGGTGCACTACCTGCGCGACGTGCTGGGCTTGACCGGCACCCACTGGGGCTGCGACACCTCCAACTGCGGCACGTGCGTGGTGTGGCTGGACGAGGAGCCGGTCAAGTCGTGCACCGTGCTGGCCGCCATGGCCGACGGCCACCGGGTGCGCACCGTCGAGGGCCTGGAGACGGCCGCCGGGCTGGACCCGGTGCAGGAGGGTTTCGTGCAGTGCCACGGGCTCCAGTGCGGGTTCTGCACGCCCGGGATGATGATGACGGCCCGCTGGCTGCTGGACCACCACCCCGACCCCAGCAACGACGAGATCCGCGAGGCCATCTCCGGCCAGATCTGCCGGTGCACCGGCTACGAGAACATCGTCCGCTCCATCCGGTGGGCGGCCGAACACCCCGCTGTCAGCACTGAGGAGGTGGGGGCGTGACCACCACCGAGGAAACCCCCATGGGCTTCGGCCGCATGCACCGCAAGGAGGACGCGCGGTTCATCCGGGGTCGCGGCAACTACGTGGATGACGTGCAGCTGCCCGGCATGCTGCACGGCGCGATCCTGCGCAACCCGTTCGCGCACGCCAGGATCGTGTCGATCGACACGACGGCGGCCGAGGCGCACCCGAAGGTGCGGGCCGTCGTCACCGGTGCCGTGCTGGAAACGCTGAACCTGGCGTGGATGCCGACCCTGTCCTACGACACGCAGGCCGTGCTGGCCACCGACAAGGTGCGCTTCCAGGGCCAGGAGGTGGCGTTCGTCGTCGCCGACGACCGGTACGCGGCGCGGGACGCGCTGGCGCTGATCGACGTGGAGTACGAGCCGCTGGACCCGGTGGTGGACGCGAAGCAGGCGCTCGCGTCGGACGCGCCGGTCGTCCGGGACGACAAGGAGGGCCGCACCGACAACCACATCTTCGACTGGGAGGCCGGTGACGCGGCCGCCACGGAGAAGGTGTTCGAGGTCGCCGACGTCGTCGTCGCGCAGGACATGCTGTACCCGAGGGTGCACCCGGCGCCGATGGAGACGTGCGGGACGGTCGCCGACATGGACAAGGTGACCGGCAAGCTGACGGTGTGGAGCACGACGCAGGCACCGCACGCGCACCGCACCCTGTACGCGCTGGTGGCGGGCCTGCCGGAGCACAAGATCCGGATCATCTCGCCGGACATCGGCGGCGGTTTCGGCAACAAGGTCGGCATCTACCCCGGGTACGTGTGCGCCGTCGTCGGCTCGATCCTGACCGGCAAGCCGGTGAAGTGGATGGAGGACCGCTCGGAGAACCTGATGAGCACGTCCTTCGCCCGCGACTACCACATGCGCGGCGAGATCGCGGCCAGCAGGGACGGCACGATCCTCGGCCTGCGGGTCAATGTGCTCGCCGACCACGGCGCGTTCAACGCGACGGCGCAGCCGACGAACTTCCCGGCCGGCTTCTTCCACGTGTTCACCGGGTCGTACAACCTGAAGGCCGCGCACTGCAAGGTCACCGGCGTCTACACCAACAAGGCGCCCGGCGGTGTCGCGTACGCCTGCTCGTTCCGGGTCACCGAGGCCGCGTACCTGGTGGAGCGCATGGTCGACGTGCTGGCGGCGGAACTGCGCATGGACCCGGCCGAGTTGCGGATGCGCAACCTCCTGCGGCCCGAACAGTTCCCGTACACGTGCCCGACCGGCTGGGAGTACGACTCCGGCGACTACCCGCGCACGCTGCGGGTGGCGATGGACATGGCCGGGTACGAGGACCTGCGCCGGGAACAGGCTGAGAAGCGGGAGCGCGGCGAGCTGATGGGCATCGGCATCAGCTTCTTCACCGAGGCGGTGGGTGCCGGCCCACGCAAGCACATGGACATCCTCGGCCTGGGCATGGCCGACGGCGCCGAACTGCGCGTCCACCCGACGGGCAAGGCGGTGCTGCGGCTGTCCGTGCAGACACAGGGGCAGGGCCACGAGACGACGTTCGCGCAGATCGTCGCCGAGGAGCTGGGCATCTCGCCGAACGACATCGACGTGGTGCACGGCGACACCGATCAGACGCCGTTCGGCCTGGGCACGTACGGGTCGCGGTCGACCCCGGTGTCCGGCGCGGCGACGGCCGTGGTGGCGCGGAAGGTGCGGGACAAGGCCAAGATCGTTGCCGGCGCGATGCTGGAGGTCGACCCGGACGACCTGGAGTGGGAGAAGGGTCGCTGGTTCGTCAAGGGCGACCCGGAGGCGGGCAAGACGATGCAGGAGATCGCCATGGCGGCGCACTCCAACCTGGAGCTGCCCGAGGGCGTGGAGGGTCACCTGGACGCGTCCTGCGTGTACAACCCGCCGAACCTGACGTTCCCGTTCGGTGCCTACATCTGCGTCGTGGACATCGATCCCGGCACGGCTCAGGTGAAGGTGCGCCGGTTCATCGCGGTGGACGACTGCGGTGTGCGGATCAACCCGATGATCGTCGAGGGCCAGGTGCACGGCGGTCTCGCGGACGGCGTCGGCATGGCCCTGATGGAACTGATGGCGTTCGACGAGGACGGCAACCACCTCGGTGCGTCGTTCATGGACTACCTGCTGCCGACGTCCGTGGAGTGCCCGTCGTGGGAGCTGGGGGCGACGGTCACACCGTCGCCGCACCACCCGATCGGTGCGAAAGGGGTCGGTGAGTCGGCGACCGTCGGGTCACCGGCGGCCGTGGTGAACGCGGTGATCGACGCACTGCAGCCGTTCGGCGTGCGGCACGCCGACATGCCACTCACGCCGCCGGTGGTGTGGCGGGCCATGCAGGGCCGGCCGCTGCGCAACGACATGGCGATCACGTGAGACCGGACGTGCTGGGCAGGGCCGACCAGCTGCGCACCGGCCGCATGCCGTTCGTGCTGGCGACGGTGGTGCGTGCCGAGCGGCCGACCAGCGCGAAACCGGGCGACCGGGCGCTGGTGCTGCCGGACGGCACGCTGGAGGGGTTCGTCGGCGGCAGCTGCGCGGAGTCGACCGTGCGGCTGCAGAGCCTGCGGCTGTTGGAGACCGGTGAGTCGACGCTGCTGCGGATCACACCCGAGGAGTCGGAGTCGGCGCCGCCGGAGGGCACGGTCACGGTGGCCAACCCGTGCCTGTCCGGCGGCACGCTGGACATCTTCCT
>DASZXM010000889.1:0-7236 GCA_035546415.1 Pseudonocardiaceae bacterium | reverse complement strand
TCCCCAACGGCCTGTCCCAGCCGGGCGGTTACTCGCTGGGCGCGCAGGCCGGTGAGGCGGCCATCCGCCAGGTCACCACGGACGCCGGCTTCACGCGTTTCCGCCGGGTCGCCGAGACGCCGTTCAACCTGGTGTACGAGGCGCGGCCGTGAGCGTCGCCCGCATCAGGGTCACCTGGTACGGGCCCCACTGCGACATCGTGAAGTACACGTCCGGGCCGTCCATGGCCCACGGGTGCAGGTAGCCACCGTAGAGACCGGGGTGGTCGCTGCCGGCGACGAGCTGGACGGGCTCGCTCCACGGCCCGTTCAGCGCGTCGGCCGTGCGCAGCACGATGGCCGCCCGGCTCTCGTCCAGGTGTACGGCGAGCCAGGTCCGGTGGAACGTGTTGTACCGCACGGACAGCTCCCCGACCGGGCCGCGCAGCACCGGCCGGGCCGCGAACGGATCGCCGGCCACCCACTGCTGGCCGGTCCAGTACTCGTAGCTGTCCACATCGGACACACGGTGTGGGTCGACCCGGGCCAGGGACGCCGACCCGAAGCGGCCGTTGGGCGTGCCGAGGAGGCAGACGTGGTCGCCGTCGTGCACGAACGCGCCCATCTGGAACGGGTGTTCCCGCCGGCCGATCCCCTTGCGCCGGTTGGGCCACCGGGCGGTCCGCGGTTTCCGCCACGTACGGCCCCGGTCGTCGGACACCGCGACACCGCCGTAGTTGGTGACCCACCGGCCGGGCGTGTCCCAGCGGCGCACGGACATGTAGTGCACGTAGTTGACGCCGTGCGCGGCGATGCCGGACGTCGGGATGACGGTCACCTCGTGGTCGAGGTCGGCGTCGGCGTCCAGGAACTGGCCGAGCAGGCCGTCTGCCCTGGTCACCACCGGGTGCAGTGCCAAGCCCCGGGTGAGGTCCCGGGACGTCGAGCCGGCCAGGACGTTGTAGCGCCAGTCGGCGTGGGCCGGGCCGGCACCAGGGGCCGCCCAGTCCACGCCGTAGCTGTCCCCGAAGGCCACCAGGATCTCGCCGAACCCGTTGTCCCACAGGATGCCCAGGTCGGTCGCGTACACGCCGAACCGCGACCCGGTGCGGTTCGCCGACCCCTCACCCGTCACCGCCGCCACCCGCTCGACGGCGCCCACTCCGATCACGGCAGCAGGACGATCTTGCCCCGCGTGTGCCCCCGCTCCAGTTCGGTGAACGCGGCCCGCACCTCGGTCAGCGGGTAGGTCGCCGCGATCGGCACCTCCAGTTCACCCTTGGCCACCAGGTCGGCCAGCTCCGCGACCGTCGCGGCGCTCGACGCCGCCGCGCTGCCCTCGCCCTTCACGCCGTACTCGTCGATGGCGGCGAAGTCGGCGATCGTGTCGATCCGGTCCGGTGCCACGCCCAGTTCGACGGCCACCTTCACGTAGCCGTCGCCGTGCGTGTCGATGAACGCGTCGACCGGGCCCGCGGCGCGCAGCCGGTCGGCCAGGCCGTCGCCGTAGGCCACCTGCTCGACGCCGTGCCCGGCCAGCCAGTCCCGGTTGGCCGGACCCGCGATGCCCAGCACCGTCGCGCCCGCGCGCTTGGCCAGCTGCACGACCAGCGACCCGACGCCACCCGCCGCGCCGGACACCGCGACCGTGTCACCCTGCCGCGGCGCCACCGCCCGCACCGCCGCCACGGCCGTCGTGCCGGCGACGAACAGCGACCCGGCCACGTCCCACGGCACGTTCGCCGGCTTCGCCGTGAGGTCGTCGGCCCGGGTGACGACGTACTCGGCATGGCTGCCGCGCAGGTCGGTGAACCCGACGACCTCGTCGCCCGCGGCGAACCCCGTCACGCCCGGCCCGACCCGCTCCACCACGCCCGCCAGGTCACTGCCCTGGCCGGACGGGAACGTCGCGGGCCACCGCTCGTGCAGCAGGCCGGCGCGGATCTTCGCCTCTCCCGGGTTGATCGAGGCAGCCTTCACCCGGACCAGCACCTCGCCCGCCTTCGGCTCCGGTACGGGCACGTCCACCACCCGCAGGACGTCGAGCCCGCCGTACTCGTCGAACCGCACTGCCTTGGCCATCGTCGCTCCCCTGATCGTCACACTCGCATACCCACGCTCCAACACGGCGCCGGTGGCCGCTATGCCACCGTCCCACCATGTGGACGTGGGTATGCGAGTGTGTGGGATCAGCTCACCGTGGGCGCGACGTAGCCAGCCGTGCCGGCCACGACCTGCGTGAACTCCTTCCCGCTGACCGTCAGGTTCAGTTCCACGTCGATCTCCCAGCGACCGGCCATCGGGTTGGCCACCGTCAGCGTCGAGTCGACCACGGGGTTGCCCGCACCGTCCGTGGTGGGCGCCGACGCCCGGGCGGCGACCGTCCCGGTCGGATCGATCAGGAAGAACGTGAACTTGTTGTCGGCACTGGCGTCCGGTGTCGTGAAGTTCACCGACAGCGCCGGTTTCCCTTGCGGCACGTCAAGGTTGTACGTGCTGATCTGCCCGACGCCGCGGCCCACGCTGCTGGTGATCGTCGTGGCGAACGTGCCGCCTGCCGACGGGATCAGCGTCCGGCGGGCGATCGGCAGCGACGTCCGCGCGCCGTTGGTGGCGACGAACCGCACCGACTCCGGGTGGTCGCCGGGCGCCGCCGGCATCGCGACCCGCAGCGGCACCGTTGCGCTGCCGTGCGCCGGTACGAACACCGGCCGGGTGGCGGGCGTGGTGACGAAGTGCTGGCCCGTGGTGCGGAACGAGATCGTCCCGGTGTACGTGCCGGGGACGTTCGGCGGGGACTGGAGGTGCGCCCGGCCGTTGGCCCACTTGACCAGCGCCGTCCACCGGCCCGGTGTCGGGTCGGCGACCTCGACGTGCTGGATGTTGGACACCGTGCCCAACCGGCCCGGCGCCGTCGACGCCGTGCCGTAGTCGTAGGAGATCTGCGTCAGCCTGCCCTTCGGGTCGACCAGCGTGAACGCCAGGATCGTCGAGTTCGTCGGGTCCGGGATGATCATGTCGGCGTTCAGCCGGTCCAGGCCGCGTGGCACGGTGAACGTGATCGGCTCGGCCGCCTGCGCACCGTCCGGTGGCACCGGCAGACTCGCGTCGGGCGCGCTGACCGACTCGGTCACCGTCTTCCCGAACTGGCTCGCCGTGCCGAGCGACCGGTACGTGCCGGTGACGATCGCGGGAGTGCGGCCGGTGTTGTACAGCGTCACGTTCTGCGAGCTGACGCCCGCGTTCGCCGCGATGTCCAACTGGGACGGCGACGGGACGAGGGCGGCCGAGGCGGGCCCGCCGTGCAGCGTCGTGCCGGGCTCCTGCTGCGCGGCCCGGACGGCCGCGTACACGTCCAGCAGACCGGCGCCCTGCTCGTCGGCCGGGGCGTCGATGTCCTGCGCCGTACCGGTCAGGATCTGCTTGATCAGTGCCGGGCTGGGCTTGACCCCGCGGTGCGTGTCGGCGTACGCCTGGATGACGTCGGCGACGGCACCGGCGACCAGCGGGCACGACTCGCTCGTGCCGCCGAACGCCTCGGTCTGCGTGTTCGTCGGGCAGTCACTGCCGGTCGGGCTGCACGCCGCCTCACCGCCGTAGCCGGGCGCGACCAGGTCGACGACCCGGTTGTTCGGCGCCGTGCCACCGGACGACAGCGGCGTGATGTTGTTGTTGACCCAGTCCCGGTAGCCGTAGGCCTGGCTGACCAGCCGCAGCGTGTTCGTCGCGCCGACCGCGATCACGTTCGGGTCGGTGGCCGGCGAGGACACGGTGCCGGACACGCCGCTGTCCCCGGAGGACACGACGACGGTCACGCCCGCGGCGACGGCCGCGTCGTTGGCGGCGTAGAACACCGCGTACCGGCCGGGCGTCTGGCGGTAGCCGTAGGACTCGGAGATCACGTCCGCGTGCTCCTGCACGACGGCGTGGTCGATGCCCGCGACGACCTGCGACTCGGGCAGGGCGTTGCCGCTGGGCGGCGTGTCGATCAGCGACGTGTCGACCAGGGACGCGTCCGGCGCGACGCCCTTGATGCGGAACGTGCACCCGGTCGGCAGACCCGAGTACGGCAGTTCCTTGGCGAAGTCGTAGACGACCAGGCCCTGGCCGGCGATGGACGACGCGTCGCCGTAGTACTCGCCGTCACTGTCGTCCTCGGTGTAGTCGGGGGCGTCCAGCACGACGTGCGAACCGTCGGCCCGGACGAAGTTCGGGTTGCCGGCCAGCTGGTTGATGCCGTCGTTGGCGACGATGACGCCCTTGCCGGTCGCGACGAGTGACGCCTGCTGGTGGTCACCGGGCCGGTCGGTCTCGGTGTGCGTCACCGCCAGCGCCTCGGGCTCCAGCAGTGGCTCGGCCGGGTTGCTGGGGCACAGCTTCGGGCTCAGCCTGGCGGGTTTGCCCTGCGGCGCCGCGGCCGGCCCGGGGACCGTGATGGTGGCGTCCGGTTCGATCGCGGCGACCGCCGGGTCGGCACGCAGCCGGGCGACCTCGGCCGCGGACAGGTGTGCGGCGACGGCGTTCACGCTCACCAACTGCGTGATGTCGGTGCCGCCGTTCGCCTTCATGTCGGCGACGATGGACTGCTGATCCGAGCGGGTCGCCGCGGTGCGCTGCGTCCCCTGCGCCTTCAGTTTCATGTCGGTGTGCTGGTTACGCAGCACGACGATCACCGGCCCACCGGACGCGGTACCGTCCAGAGCGGGCGCCTCGGTCGCGGCCGACGCCGCACCGTTGCCCAGTACCAGAAACGCCGCGCCGACGGCGACCGATGTCGCGGCGGCGGCTAACCGAGATCTGTTCACCACCGGAGTGAACCGTTAGCCGTGCGAATAAACAATCCGACGAAAGTAGTCACCCGGACCGACGGATGCGGCTTGAATCGACCTTCCCCGAGGACTAGAGAAATCGATGATGTTGGGCGCAACAGGTCATTCCGTTGCGCCGATCAGCGGCTGGTGGCGCGCGGTGCCGGCGTGTCCGCGCGGCGTGTTGTCGGAGGTACTGCGCATACTGGACACGTGTTGGAACCGACGATCCCGCCGGGGAGCCCGAGGTGACCGTACCGCTGTTCGGGGACGCCGTCCCGGACATCGACATCGGACCGTCACCCGGAGTGCCCGGCGAACAGTGGGCCAGTCAGCAGTTCCGCCACCGCAATCTGCGCATCGGCCGCAACCGGACCGTACACCGCACGGCGTTCCTGTCGGACGAACGGGGCATCGACATTCCGGCCCCGGACTGCCACGCCGGTTCGTTCACGGCCGGCCGCCCGTGGTGGAAGGTCTACACGCCAACGACCGACCGGGTGGACTGCGGCCTGTGCCTGGACAGCCACCGCGGCCACGCCCTCCCCGACCACGACGACCCGCGCGGCCACCAACTGTCGCTCGACCTCGGCCCGCTGCTCGCCTAGCGACACGCATCCGCCAGCATCCGGTGCGCGACGCCGGAACGCTCGGCGAACCACGCCGGGGCGCCTCCTCGGTGCGGCGCCGTTCATCCTCGGCGGCGTGCCGCCCGGATCAGCGAGTGCGCGTGCCCGACTCAGCTGGCGCGCGTGCCGCCCGGCTCAGCTGGCGCCGCGTGTCTTCCAACGCAACTGGCGCCGCGTGCCCCACTCAGCGGGCGCGCCTGCCTCCCAACCCAGCTGGCGCCGCGTGCCGCCCGGCTCAGGGGCAACTCTCGGCCAGCTTCACCGCACCGAAGTCGATCTTGGCGTCCATGGTGAACGTCGTTCCAGGGGCGATGTTCTGCGTGCAGACCTTCCAGTCCCGGTCCAGCACCTGCATCCGGTGCCGGCCGCTCGCGTCGTGCGACGACGTGAGAAAGACCGGGTCACCGGTGACGCTCTGGATTCTGTCCTGCGCCGTCTGGAGGTTCGCCCCCACCAGGTTGGGCATCGTCCAGTGTTTGGCCGTTTTCGCCGTCGTCGTGGAATCCCCGGACGTGCCGTTGGTGGTCAGGTCCTGACAGCCGGCCACCGCCATTGCCAGGCCGATCGTCCCCACCGCGATCCCGATCCGCGCGTGTCGCACTGTCACCCTCCCCGTATGACGCCGCCGGTGCCAGAATCCCACATTCCGGCACCGGCGGCAGCTTTCCGGCGGTTATCGAACAACCTGCACCATGTCACCCACGTGCAGTGTGTTGAAGAACTTCGCCGCCGCCGCGGCCGACAGGTGGACGCAACCGTGCGAGGAAACCCGCAAACTGCCCTCGTGGAACGCGTCACCGCCGTGGAAGAACACCGAGTACGGCATTGCGACGTGGTACACGCTGCTCACGTGGTGCCGGTCCTTGAAGGTCACGTGGAACCTGCCGACCGGTGTCGGCATGCTCGGGCGGCCCGTCCTCACGCGCACCGGCCCGTAGATGACGACTCCGTTGCGCAGCAACCAGGCCCGCTGGCTGGACAGATCCAGGCAGACCTTGGCGGCCCGCGAACACGGCACCGAGGCCGCGGACGCGGGTGTCGCCAGGAAGATGGCAGCCAGGCTGGCCATTACCGTGAGAACCACCGCGATCAATGAGAGCCGCCGTGCTCTGGTCATAGCGTTCGCCTCCCTGTTCACGCTCGAACTCTCGCAAAATGGGTACCACGGCGTCCGGATGGCCTAACTCGAACACCTCAATACGGCCGCACCGGACACGCGACCGCCCGCCAGGTCGGCCAGTGCACGGTCAGCGTGATCGAGGCTATAGGGCGTGGTGGTCACCCGCATATGATGCGTGCCGGCGAACTCCAGGAACTCGCGTGCGTCCATTCGGGTGTTGGCGGTGACACTGCGCAGCGTCCGTTCCTGGAACAAATGCCGCTGGTAGTCCAGGACCGGTATGTCGGTCAGGTGAATGCCGGCGACCGACAATGTGCCGCCGCGGTCCAATGCGGCCAGCGCGGGCAATACCAGACCGCCGGCCGGGGCGAACAGAATGGCCGAGTCCAACGGTTCCGGCGGCGGGTCGGCCTCCCCGGCCGCCGACGCGGCGCCCAGTTCCAGCGCGAGTGCCCGCGCCCTCGGGTTGCGGGTGAGCACGTGGACGGTCGCGCCCCGCGCCAACGCGACCTGCGCGGCCAGGTGCGCGCTCGCGCCGAAACCGTAGATGCCCAGCCGCCCGCCGGCCGGCAGGTCGGCCAGCTTCAGTGCCCGGTAGCCGATGATCCCGGCGCACAGCAGCGGCGCCAACTCCTCGACCGGGTAGCCGTCGGGCATGTGGTGGGCGTAGGCGGCGGGGACGACGGCGTACTCGGCGTATC
>DASZXM010000888.1:0-2398 GCA_035546415.1 Pseudonocardiaceae bacterium | reverse complement strand
ACGCCGAGTCGCCGCCGCAGCCGGACGTGGTCAGCGTGGTGGCGCCGGAGCCGGACGTGGTCGGCGTGGTGCCGCCACCGGCCGCTCCGGTCGACGAGGACGACCTCAGCTACCGCACGTACCTGGAGGACTGGGATTTCCGCACGTGGGCGCCGCGCCCACTGCCACCCCACCCGTGGTACCCGGCCGACGACGGCCACTGAGCGGACCGGCCGTGCGACACTGGGTGCTCGCGCCGGGGAGGGAACGGATGGACATGGTCGGCCGGCTGTTCTTCGGTCGGGACGATGCCGAGCACGACATGACCGACGGGCTGCTGCGCGCGGGCTTCCTGCCGACCACGGCGTTCGAGGAGGCGCTGTCCGGCCGCAAGAGCCTGATCATCGGCCGGAAGGGGTCGGGCAAGACGGCGATCTGCCGGCGGCTGGCGATGGACGACGTGCACCCGGGCGCGACGTGCCTGGTCGCCCCGGACGACGCGGCGGGGGAGGAGATCCGCCGGTTCGAGCTGGTCGGGCTGACCGCCGCGAACGCGAAGGCACTGATCTGGCGGTACGTGTTCGCCGTGCAGGCGGCGCGGCACCTGGTCGCGCACGCGAAGCCGGCGCACGGCAGGCGGCCCGCATCGGTGAAGGCATTGCACAAGTTCCTGGTCAAGAACGGTGAGCAGACCGACGAGCAGTTCTACGACCGGGTGGCCAGGGGCGTGCGCGGCTTGCAGACGTCACTGTCGCTGGAGGCGTTCGGCATCAAGGTGGCGGTGGACAAGAAGGGCACGCCGGAGGGTGTGCGGGCGTCCAAGCAGTTGGAGGTGGTGGAGGCCGGTGTCGCCGGGGCGTTCGCCGAGTTGGGCTGTACCGGCCACGCGCCGCTGTTGCTGCTGGTGGACCAGTTGGAGCAGGTGTGGTCGGACGACCCGGACAGCGAGGCGATGGTCGTCGGGCTGCTGCTGGCTACCAAACACGTGGTCGACGCGTACGGGAAGGCCGTGCGGTGCGTGGCGTTCCTGCGGGCCGACATCTACGACGCGCTGGACTTCGCCGAGGCGGACAAGTTCCACAGCGACGAGATCCGCATCGACTGGTCCGACGCGAAACTGGCCGATCTGGCGTTGACCAGGGCGTCGGTGTCGCTGGGCCGGCCGGTCACGTGGGACGAGGTGTTTCCCGCCCGGGTCGAAGGCACGCCGACCAGGCAGTACCTGTTGTCGCGGGTGCTGCCGCGGCCGCGGGACGTGATCCAGTACCTGAACTCGTGCCGGGACGTCGCGTCCGAGCACGGCCGGGATTCCATCACGGAGGCGGACGTCATCCTGGCGACGCTGCGATTCTCCCAGTGGAAGCTGCAGGACCTGGGCAAGGAGTACCGGGTCCGGTTCCCGTTCCTGGACCGCTTGTTCGCGTTGTTCCAGAACACCGGGTACGTGGTGCTGCGGGACGCGGTCGCCGACCGGCTGCGGCCGGTGCTGCCGGCACTGCACGACCAGTACCGGCCCTACCAGAGCGTGCTGGACCCGTCCGGCGTGGTCGACATCCTCTACAGCGTGGGTTTCCTGGGCGTCCGCCGGGGAGCCGACGTGGTGTATGCGAGCGGCACGCACGTGCCGGCCCAGCCCACTGAGCACGAGTTCCACATCCACCCGTGCTTCCGGCCCGCACTCAACGCGATGAACGCGGTCGAGCTGAAGCCGTACCTGGGCGAGGTGACCCACGCGGCCCGCGGCGTCGCGCAGTCCAACTACGTGGCCGCCGCGGAATACCGGTTCGTCGGCACGGCGTCACAGCGGATGTCGGAGGCGCTGCTGCGGGCCTGTGACCAGATCCGGCGGCAGGTGGTCCGGTCCGACCTGCCCGCGGAGACCAAGCACCAGGTGGTCGACGAAGTGAGTCAGGTCATGGCCGACGCCCTGCGCCAGGGCGAGGGCATGACGGTGGAGCACGTGATCAAGGCGGCCAACTACCTGGAACAACTGGCCGTGTCGGTGGGCAAGCACATCGCGGCGGGCGAGAGCCTGGACGTCGTGCGGGGCATCCAGCGAGCGGCCCTCAGGGTGACCACGTCGGCCTACACACAGCGGTTCGATTTCTGATTTCCGCAGGTCAAACCACCTCTGGCCGGGTATCGCTGAGAGCGAACAGTTCGTGGAACAACGAACCCTTCGGATGGGTTGAGTGAGACAGGCTCAACTAAGCTTCCGAAGGGCGATGAAGGCATGAACCAGACCTTGGTGCTGCCCATCCTGGCGTTGGACGACGACGTGGTGCTGCCGGGCATGGTGGTGCCGCTCGACCTGTCCGACGCGGACGTGCGCACGGCGGTCGACGCTGCCCAGGCAGCGGCCGGTGACCGGGTGCCCACGCCTGGAATCCGGTCCACCCCACCCGAGTCGGGCAAGGCG
>DASZXM010000887.1:0-8123 GCA_035546415.1 Pseudonocardiaceae bacterium | reverse complement strand
CGGCCGGCCATGCCACGGCGGTTTCTGCCGACTCCCGCGCATCTGGTCGGGCGGGGGCGGGGGGTGGCGTGGAATCAGCAGCCGGGTCGCGCGAGCTGGCGGGTCGTGCTGCGGGGGTTGCTGCTGGTTCGCGCCCATCGCGTTCGGCGGGAGCGGGAAGCGGCGTGGAATCAGCGGCCGGGTGGGGCGCGCTGCCGGCCGAGCCGGAGGTGTTGGACCGCGATCTGGCCGACCTGATCATCGAACTGGGCGGCGAACTCGGGCCTGCCGAGGCGTTCGAGTTCCTGTGCGCCCGCTACCAGGAGGCGCACTCGCGGCGCCTGTTCACCACCCCGCCGGACACCGCCGCCCTCCTGCTGGACCTGGTGGGCCGGCCGGACACCGTGCTCGACCCCGCGTGCGGTCTGGGCACGCTGCTGGTCGGCGGGACCGTGCTGGGCCAGGAACTCAACGCCACCAGCGCCACCATCGCCGCCGTCCGCCTGCTGCTGGCCGGCCGTGACGCCACCGTCGTCGCGGGCGACTCGCTGCGTGCCGACGGCCTGGCCGGCCGGCTGGCCGACGCCGTCGTGTGCGACCCGCCGTTCAACGAACGCGCCTGGGGCTACCAGGAACTGACCAGCGACCCGCGCTGGGAGTACGGCCTGCCGCCGCGCGGCGAGTCGGAGCTGGCGTGGGTGCAGCACTGCCTCGCGCACACCAGGCCCGGCGGCATGGCCGCCGTGCTCATGCCGCCCGCCGCCGCCGCGCGCCGGCCGGGCAAGCGGATTCGCGGGAACCTGTTGCGGGCCGGGGCGTTGCGCGCCGTGATCTCGCTGGCCACCGGTGGTCCGGACCTGTGGCTGCTGCGCAGGCCCGAACCCGGCGACCGGCCACCGTCGCACGTGCTGTTGACGTCGGACGAGGACGCCCGTGCGTCGTGGCATCGGTTCCTGGACGACCCGACGACCGCCACCCGGATCATCGACGTGCTCGACGACGACGTCGACGTCAGCCCGGCCCGTCACCGTCCGGCGCACCACGGCGAGGAACTGGTCCGCGAACTGGCGGCCGCCACCCGCACCCTGCGCGAACTCGACCTGCGCCCACCGGAGTTCGCCACGCCCGGCGAGCCGCGCCCGACGACCAGCGTGGGTGAACTGGCCAAGGCGGGCCTGCTGACCGTGCAGCACGCGCCGGCCAGGATGACCATCGACGACGGCGACGTCCCCGTCCTCACCGCCGACGACCTGGCGGCGAACCGGCCGCCCTCCGGCCGCACCACGGCCGACGACGGCCTGGTCGAGATCGCCGAGGGCGACGTCGTCGCGTCCGTGCTCGGCACGGCCCGCGTCATGACGACCGGCGGTGCCGTGCTCGGTCCGTACCTGTCGCGGTACCGGGTCGACCCGGAGCGCCTCGACCCGGACTTCCTGGCGGGCGTGCTGCGCGCCGCCCAGCCGACGCATCCCGGTTCCAGCCGCATCGACGCCCGCCGCACCCAGGTGCCCCGGATGTCGCTGGCCGAACAACGGGCCTACGGTGCGGCGTTCCGGCAGCTCGGCCGCTTGGAGGACACGTTGCGCACGGCGACGGCGGCGGGTGAGACGCTGGTCCGGCTAGGGTTCGACGGACTGGTCGCCGGTCATCTCCGGCCGGCCGACTGACGCGGGCGGAGGCCGGATGCTCATCGCCGACCGATACGAGCTGGACGAGCTTCCGCTCGGTCAGGGTGGGATGGCGGCCGTGCACGGCGGGCTGGACAAGCACCTCGGGCGCCGGGTCGCCGTGAAGTTCCTGCACCTGCCGGGCGGACCGGACGACGAACTGGAACGCCGCTTCGTGCGCGAGGCGCGCATCCTGGCGAAGCTGGAACATCCCGGCACGCCGGTGCTCTACGACTTCGGCATGTTCGAACGCCGCCTGTACCAGGTGATGCAGTTCATCGACGGCGTTACGGTCGCCGACCTCGTCGGCGAACACGGGCCGCTGCCGGTGCCGTGGGCGGCGGCCATCACCGCGCAGGCCGCCGCCGTGCTGGCCGCGGCGCACTCACTGGCCATCTGCCACCGGGATCTCAAGCCCACCAACCTGATGCTGTGCCCGGACGGCAGCGTGAAGGTGCTCGACTTCGGCCTGGCCATGCTGCGCGAGACCGACGTCCTGCAGTTCACCCGTGCCGGCCAGATCCTGGGCACACCCGCGTACATGGCGCCCGAGCAGATCCGCAGCGGCGTCGGCGAACCGCGCAGTGACCTGTACGCCCTGGGCTGCGTGCTGCACGAAATGCTCACCGGCCGCCAGCTGTTCACCGGCCCCACGGCGTACGTCGTGTTCGACAAGCAGGTGAAGGAACAGCCGCCGTCGGTGCCCGGCGTGCCGGCCGAACTGGACGCCCTGATCCTGCAACTGCTGGAGAAGGAGCCGGAGAAGCGCCCGTTCGACGCGAACGAGCTGTACGAGCGGCTGCTGCCGCTCGCCGTCGACCTGCCGATGCTGCCCGGATTCCTGACCCCGCCGTCGATCCCGAGCCCGCTGCGGATGTACGCGCGGATGGCCGGCCAGGCGCCGACGGCGTAGTCGGCCGCATCGTTCCCGTCTCCGGTGGCCGGTTGCGGCTCAGCCGGGGGATTCGGCCGGAAGCACCAACCGGGAGGGCTCTTCGGACGCCCGGTACCGAAACGATCTGAATTCGTGACCTGGCCCGCCTGCCGGTTCCTGATCGGCGAACCGGGCGGTCAGCGTCTCCCACGCGCGGTCCATGCCGGCCGCCAGGCAGCCGTCCACGACCGCGTCCTCGCCCAGTGAGCTGACCTCGACCAGCGGCGGGATCGGCGACATCGCGGCCAGTTCGGCCGTCACGGCGGCGGCGAAACCCGGCGCCTGGCCGATGCCGCCGCCCAGTACCAGCAGCTCCGGATCGACCACGGCGACGATCGCGCACATCGCCTTGGCGACGAGCGCGGCCTGGCTCGCGACCACCTGGGCTGCCCGTTCGTCGCCGCGTGCTGCGGCCGTGAACACCTGTCTGGGCGACAGCGATCCGCGCAGGCCGACGCGCTGCGCCGCCCTGGTCACGGCCACCGCCGACACCCCGGCCTCCAGCCGGCCGCGGCGCTCGCAGTCGGGGTCGTCCTCGGTCCCGAACGGCAGGAACGCGATCTCACCGGCGATGCCGTGCGCGCCGCGGTGCAACCGGCCGTCCAGCACCAGGCCCATGCCGATGCCGGTGCCGACGGTGACGAACGCGAAGCTGCCCGCGTGCCGGCCCTGGCCGTGCGCCTGTTCGGCCAGGGCGGCCGCGTCCACGTCGTTCTCGACCATCAGCGAAGTCCCGAACGCGTCGCGCAGCCGGCCCGGAAGTCCCGGCTGGTCCCACCCGGCCAGCCCGCCGGTGAGTCGTATGGTGTCCGCGTGCCGGTCGTACACCCCAGGACAGCCGATCACGGTCTGGGTGACCGCGGTCCTCGCGATGCCGGCCCGTGCGGTGACGACGTCGGCGAGTCCGATCAGCTCGGCCACCCGGCGACGCCCGTGGGCCGCGCGGGACCGGACGGTCTCCCGTGCCACGACGGTCCCGGTGAGGTCGGCCAGCGCACCCCGCAGGAACTGGCGTCCGACGTCGAGCGCGAGCACGAATCCGGCTTCGGGCGTGACCTCGTAGAGTTGCGCGGCACGCCCTGGGGCACCACGGCGGTGACCGGCCTCGCGGACCAGCCCGGCCCGTTCCACGTTCGCCATCGCGATCGAAACGGTCGACTTGGACAGTCCGGACACTCGGGCGAGTTCGGCGCGACTACAGGGCCCGTTGTTCCGGATGTGATCGAGCAGGAGCTGCTCGTTCAACACCCGGATCAGCTGCGGGCGGGCAGCGGACACCCTCACGGACGCCTCCTTCGGCCCCGTCGAAACAGTTCGCAACGTTGCCACATCGGGTCTTGCGGGGGCCCTTTTGTTAGGTTACTTTCCTAACAAACCAAAGGGAAGTAGCTGGGCAGGAGAGGCCGTGGTCCTACCCAATCGGGCAGCCGCCATCGCACCACCCGCGAGGCCGATGACGGTTCCCGCCGCCCACAGTCGGGCGGCCGGGAGTCGGTCGACACTCCTGTCGTTCGACCTGATCTGTTCCTCGCGACGCATCCGCGACGAGCGCCGGACCCGGTGCCCGCACCGATCGTCGCGAGTGCGCACTCCACTCGGATGCGTGCCCGCAGCGGCGTCTTCGGGGAACGAGCACGATAGGTTTGTGCGCCCTTCGTGCATTCCACGAAAGTCGCGTCCGTTCCCACACCGCCGCGGCGGATGGGAGTACGCGTCGGTTACCCCCAGAAGTGAAGGACGAGAACCCCGATGAGGCGCTTCAAAAAGCTCGCGCTGATCGTCGCCGGTGGCCTGATGGCCACCGTGGTGGCGGCCTGTGGCGGCGGCTCCAGTTCGGCCGGCGGTCCGAGCGGCACGCTCACCATCTCCAACGAGAGCGGTGGTCTGTGGACGTGCGGCTTCAACCCGTTCAACCAGGCCGTGGCATATCTGTCCAACGGTGCGCTGTACGAACCGCTGATGTTCGTCGACACCCTGCAGAACGAGAAAGTGTCGCCCTGGCTGGCCACCGCCTACAAGTGGAGCAACGGCAACAAGACCCTCACCTTCACGATCCGACAGGGTGTGAAGTGGAACGACGGCCAGCCGATGTCGGCCGCCGACGTGCTGTACACGTTCAACCTGCTGAAGAAGAACCCGGCGCTGGACGTGAACTCCGTCTGGTCCGTGCTCAGCGACGTGAAGCAGTCCGGTGACCAGGTCGTCCTCGACTTCAAGGCGACGGCCGTGCCGTACTTCTACTACATCGCCGACCAGACTCCCATCGTTCCCGAGCACATCTGGTCGAAGATCTCCGACCCGGTGCACTACGCGAACAAGAACCCCGTGGCGACCGGTGCGTACACGGTGAGCTGCACACCGCAGACCATCACCATGACCGCGAACAAGAACTACTGGCAGCCCGGCCTGCCGAAGGTGCAGAAGGTGCTGTACCCGGCGTTCACGTCCAACGACCCGGCCAACAACTACCTGGCCACCGGCCAGGCACAGTGGGGCAGTCAGTTCATCCCGAACATCGATGCCTTCTACGCCAAGAAGAGCCCGGACCACCACTACTGGTTCCCGCCGGTGGCCCAGGTGTCGCTGTTCCCGAACGAGACGAACGCCCTGCTCAAGGACGTCAAGGTGCGTCAGGCGCTGGCGTACGCCGTGGACCGCGACAAGGCGTCCAGCATCGGTGAGTACGGCTACGAGCCGGCCGCCAACCAGATGGGTGTCGTCACACCGACGTTCCAGGACTGGGTGACCCCGGCGGCGAAGTCCGCGAACGACTACAAGTTCGACCCGAACAAGGTGGCGTCCATCCTGGAGGGCGACGGCTACCACAAGGGTTCGGACGGCATCTACGTGTCGGCGAGCGGCAAGCGCCTGTCGTTCCACGTGATCGACATCGGTGGTTACTCCGACTGGGTGGCGGCCATGCAGACGGTCATCCAGAGCGCCAAGCAGGCGGGCATCGAGCTGATCGCGGACAACCTGTCGTCGGACGACTTCGACAACAAGCTGTTCAACGGCCAGTTCGACCTCGCGTACTACGCCGAGACCGCCGGGCCGTCGCCGTTCTACGAGATGCGCCAGTGGCTGTACTCGAAGAACAGCGCCCCGATCGGCCAGACGGCGACGACGAACTTCGAGCGCTACAACAACGCGCAGACCGACCAGCTGATCGAGCAGTACGGCGCCACGACCGACGTCAACACGCAGCACCAGATCGTCGGCCAACTGGAACAGGTCATGCTGACCCAGGTGCCGATCATCCCGGTCACCGAGGCGGTCAACTGGTTCCAGTACGACACGTCGAAGTTCACCGGCTGGCCGGGCCCGGCCAACCAGTACGCGCTGCCGGCCGCCTACCAGTATCCGGACATGGGCCAGGTGCTGCTGCACCTCCAGCCGAAGTAACGCGGTAGCACCAGTTCCATTTCCTTGACAGCACACCGGTCAGAGTGAGGTCCACAGGGTGAGTACCAGGAGCCTGCCGTGAGGTTTCTACTCCGTCGCTTGGGATTCTTCGTGCTCACCCTGTGGGCCGCCCTGACGATCAACTTCATGATCCCCCGGCTGATGCCGGGCAGCCCGGCGATCGCCATCCTGGCGCGGTTCCACGGCAAGCTGTCGCCGTCCGCGTTGCAGGCCATCGAGACGGCGCTGGGCATCGACGAGAAACAGAACATCTTCCTGCAGTACTTCCATTACCTGGGCAACACGCTGACGCTGAACTTCGGCGACTCCGTGCAGACGTTCCAGCCGGTGTGGCAGTCCGTGTCCGCGGCCATCCCGTGGACGCTCGCGCTGGTCGGCGTGACCACGTTGCTGGCCTTCATCCTCGGCACCACGATCGGCGCGATCTCCGCGTGGAAGCGCGGCACCAAAGTGGACAGCATCCTGCCGCCGCTGTTCGTGATCGGCACCGGCCTGCCGTACTTCTGGGTCGGCATGATCCTGATCATCCTGTTCGCCGAGCTGAACCCGTGGCTGCCGGTGGCGCTGGGCGTCGACCCCGGCATCGAGACCGGCTTCAACTGGACGTTCATCGGGAACGTGCTGGAGCACTCGATCATGCCGGCGGCGGCGATCCTGGTCACCTCGATCGGCGGCTGGGTGCTGACCATGCGCAACACCATGGTCACCACGCTGGCCGAGGACTACATCCGGATGGCGCGGGCCAAGGGCCTGCCCAGTCGCCGGATCATGTGGGACTACGCGGCCCGCAACTCGATCCTGCCGAACCTGACCGGTTTCGCGATGTCGCTGGGCTTCGTGGTCAGCGGTTCCGTGCTGGTCGAGGACGTCTTCGACTACCCCGGTGTGGGCTTCCTGCTGGTGCAGGCGGTGCAGAACGAGGACTTCCCCCTGATGCAGTGCCTGTTCCTGCTGATCACGGTCGCCGTCCTGGTCGCCGTGCTGCTGGCCGACATCATCACCGCCCTGCTCGACCCCCGGACCCGGAGCGCGAGGTAACGCCATGGCGACCATTGACGTGTCCGCGACCGACACGACCTCGGCAGGTGGCGAGCCCGGCAAGTCCACGAAGGGCGGCCGGTTCGGCGGCAACCTGTGGCGTGCGATCCGGTCCAACGGCAAAGCCATCACCGGCCTGATCATCCTGCTGATCTTCGTGATCCTGGCGATCATCCCGCAGCGGCTGGCGCCCGGTGACCCCAACGCCGAGATCTACGCCCGGATGGCCGGCCCGAGCGCACAGCACTGGCTGGGCACCACCGCGTACGGGCAGGACATCCTGCACCAGGTGATCTGGGGTGCCCGGCCGGCACTGCTCATCTCCGTCCTGTCCGGTCTGTTCGCCACCGTGCTGTCGGTGCTGATCGGCGTGTCAGCCGCCTACCTGGGCGGTATCGCGGACGACATCCTGAACCTGCTCACCGACGTCTTCCTCGTCATCCCGGCGCTGCCACTGGTCATCGTGATCGCCGCGTACGCCAACCACCACAGTGTCAGCGTGCTGATCGCGGTCCTGGTCGTCACCGGATGGTCCTACGGTGCGCGCCAGCTGCGTTCGCAAGCGCTGTCGTTGCGCAACAGGGACTTCCTGCAGGCCGCGAAGGTGCGCGGTGAGCGGCGCTCGTACATCATCGTGTACGAGATGCTGCCGACGATGACGTCGCTGATCATGGCCAACTTCCTCGGCGCCGCGCTGTACTCCATCCTGACGGCGTCCGGTCTGGAATTCCTCGGCCTCGGCGACACGAACAGCACCGACTGGGGCACGATGCTCTACTGGGCGCAGAACAACGAGGCCCTGCAGACCGGCCAGTACCTGTGGGCCACGGTCCCCGGCCTGTGCATCGCCATTCTGGGCACGGCGTTCGCCCTGCTGAACAACGCCTTCGACGAGATCAGCAACCCAGCCCTACGCCCGGTTCGGAGGATCCGTGTCAAGCGCGCCCATTCTTGAGATCCGGGACCTCACCGTCGAGTACGCCACCCCGAAGGGTGCCGCCGGCGCCGTCGACAACGTCAGCTTCGACCTGGCGGCGGGAGAGTTCCTCGGCATCGTCGGCGAGTCCGGCTGCGGCAAGTCC
>DASZXM010000886.1:0-6537 GCA_035546415.1 Pseudonocardiaceae bacterium | reverse complement strand
ACACTGTGTACCGATACGGGAGGTAACGGTGAGCGAACGAGGCAAGACGATCCGGCGGCGGCGACTGTCGCGTGGACTGCGGACATGGCGTGCGCGAGCGGGGCTGACGGCGGACCAGGCGGCCGCCGCGCTGCTGTGCGGGGCGGGCACGATCTCCCGGATGGAGAACGGCCAGAGCGGCGACCCGTACCGCGTCAAGGGTTTGTTCGAGCTGTACGGCGCCCCACCGGAAGTCGTCGCCGACATGATCCAGATCGCCAAGGAGAGCCGTCGACGCCCGTCCACGGTCCGCAAGCCGTACCACGACTTCGTCCCCAAGCGCCTCGCCGAGTACTACGAGCTGGAGGACGAGGCCGAATCGCTGTCACTGCTGGAAGGCGAGTGCGTGCCCGGCCTGCTGGAGACGCCCGACTACGCGCGGGCATTGATCGCGGCGGGCGAGCCGCCGGCGGACATCGACCGGCTGCTGGAGATTCGACTCACCCGGCAGCTGCGGGTGACCGGCCAAGATCCGTTGCGGCTGCGGGTGATTCTCGGCGAGGCCGCACTGCATACACAGGTGGGTGGGCCGGATGTGCTGCGCGCCCAGCTCGAATACCTGCTGGACCTCGTTCGAAATGCCCCGAATGTGGACATCAGGGTGTTGCCGTTCACCGCTGGCAGCCGCCCAGCGCTGGGTCGCAACTTCACCGTGATGAGCTTTCCGGAGGACGAGGACCCGGACGTGATCTTCGCCGAGAGCGTGTCGTACTTCGTGCTGGAGGACGAAACCGATGAGGTCGCCAAGTTCGTGGATGCCTACAATCGGTTGTGGCAGACCGCGCTGGACGAACGTTCCTCCGCGATGTTGATCGCGAAAGCCGCCTCGGAGATCACGTGACGACGAACCCCTCCACCACGGTGGTGTGGCGGACCAGCAGTTACAGCCAGAGCAACGGCGCATGCGTCGAACTCGGCTGGCGCACCAGCAGTTACACGCAGAGCAACGGCGCATGCGTCGAGCTGGCGCGCGACCTCGACCGGGTGCGCGACTCCAAGCACCGCAGTGGTCCGGTGCTGCGCGCCGACATCGCGGCGCTGGTGGCCGCCGTCAAGGCGGACCGCCTGCACCGCTGACGGAGTGCAGACGGACTCGGCGGTCGGTGGGACGGAAACCTGCTGGATATTCGGGTTGGGCCGTTGGCTAGCCTGGACGGGCACATCCACCGATCGACCGAGGAGCACAGTTCCCGTGATGCGGACGCACGAGGCCGGGACACTCCGGGCCTCCCATGCCGGACAGACCGTCACCCTTGCCGGGTGGGTGGCGCGGCGGCGCGATCACGGCGGAGTGATCTTCATCGATCTGCGGGACGCGTCCGGCACCGCGCAGGTGGTGTTCCGTGAGGGGGAAATGGCCGAGCGGGCGCACCGGCTGCGTGCCGAGTTCTGCGTCCAGGTCACCGGTGAGGTCGTGATCCGCCCGGAGGGCAACGAGAACCCGGAGATCCCGACCGGTGCCGTCGAGGTGACCGTCACCGAGCTGACCGTGCTGAGCGAGGCCGCCCCGCTGCCGTTCCCGCTGGAGGAGCACGTCGACGTGGGCGAGGAGGTGCGGCTGAAGTACCGCTACCTCGACCTGCGCCGACCTGGCCCGGCGGCCGCCATCCGGCTGCGCAGCGAGGCCAACCGGATCGCCCGCGAGGTGCTGCACGCCGAGCGGTTTGTGGAGATCGAGACGCCCACGATGACCCGGTCCACGCCGGAGGGCGCGCGTGACTTCCTGGTGCCGGCCCGCCTGCGGCCGGGCAGCTGGTACGCGCTGCCGCAGTCGCCGCAGCTGTTCAAGCAGCTGCTCATGGTCGGCGGCATGGAGCGGTACTTCCAGATCGCCCGCTGCTACCGGGACGAGGACTTCCGCGCCGACCGGCAGCCGGAGTTCACGCAGCTGGACATCGAGATGAGTTTCGTCGACCAGGACGACGTCATCGCGCTGGGCGAGCGGATCGTCACGGCGCTGTGGCGGGACCTGGCCGGCCACGAGATCCCGCAACCCATTCCGCGGATGACCTACGCCGAGGCGATGGCCCGGTACGGCACCGACAAGCCCGACCTGCGGTTCTCGCTGGAACTGACCGACATGACCGAGTACTTCGCCGAGACGCCGTTCCGCGTCTTCCAGGCGCCGTACGTCGGCGCGGTCGTGATGGCCGGTGGCGCGTCGCAGCCGCGGCGCACGCTGGACGCGTGGCAGGAGTGGGCCAAGCAGCGCGGTGCCAAGGGCTTGGCGTACGTGCTGGTCGGTGAGGACGGCACGCTCAGCGGCCCGGTCGCGAAGAACATCTCCGAGGCCGAGCGGGATGGCCTGGCCAAGGCGGCGGGGGCCGAGCCCGGCGACTGTGTCTTCTTCGGCGCCGGTGACCCGGAGAGCGCCCGCGCGCTGCTCGGCGCTGCCCGCCTGGAGATCGGCAGGCGCCTGGGCCTGATCGACGAGGACGCCTGGTCGTTCGTGTGGGTCGTGGACGCCCCGCTGTTCACCCCCGCCGCGGCTGCCGTGGCCAGCGGTGACGTCGCGGTCGGGTCCGGCCGCTGGACGGCCGTGCACCACGCGTTCACCTCGCCCACCCCGGAGTGGATCGACCGCTTCGAGGAGGACCCGGGCAGCGCCCTGGCCTACGCCTACGACATCGTCTGCAACGGCAACGAGATCGGCGGCGGATCCATCCGTATCCACCGCGCCGACGTGCAGCAGCGCGTGTTCAACGTGATGGGCCTGTCCGACGAGGAGGCCAACGAGAAGTTCGGCTTCCTGCTGGAGGCGTTCAAGTACGGCGCGCCCCCGCACGGCGGCATCGCGTTCGGCTGGGACCGCATCACGATGCTACTGGCCGGCTACCAGTCCATCCGCGAGGTCATCGCGTTCCCGAAGTCCGGCGGCGGCTACGACCCGCTGACCGGCGCCCCCGCACCGATCACGTCGCAGCAGCGCAAGGAAGCGGGCGTCGACGCGAAGCCGCCGGCCGCGGCCGGCTGACACCGGGCGCGACGCGACCGATCGACCGCGCGACGCGATCGATCGGCCGCCCGATGCGATGAACGCGGCATGTCGGGGTTTGCCGGGCGTCTGGCCGGGCACCCTGGCCAGACATCCGTCGACGGGTCGCCGGGTGCGGTACGCGTGTGCCCCGAAGTGGCTCACGCGTACCGCTTCGTGCCTCGCGGTGCGGAGTGTCACGATCAGGAAGCTATCCGTTACCAAGTCGTGGCTCCGGCGACTCGTGGAGGGCACTACGGTCGCATTCGGCAAGGTTCCTACGCAGCGTCCCGCAGGCCTTTCTTCAGCCTTTCTCAGGCGTCGCATCGGGTGGAACGGCCCCCGGCCGGGGCCGGTCGCGAGTAGGGTCGGAGGAGATGAGTGTGGAGACCACCACCGGCTCATCGGATGCCGCTGGGGGCATCGAGTCGGCGGTGTCCGGAACGGTCGCAGCGGCTGAGCAGGTGCTCAGCCACCGGTTCGGCGCAGCCATTCGCCTTGCCGGACCAGAGGACCTGGGTGGCAGCGGGAGTTCCACCGTTCTCCGGGTGCGGGTGGCGTCCACGCCGTTCTCGTTGCCGCGCACGCTCGTCGTGAAGCGGTACGGCCCCGCCCAACCGGGCGCGCAGGGCGACGCGTTCGTCCAGGAAGCCGTCAGCTACCAACTGTTCACGGCGCTGTCGCCGGAAGAGCGCATGTGCCCGGAGATGTTCGCGCACGACGGCACCGAGCGGCTCGTCGTCCTGGAGGACCTGGGTCGCTCGCCCACCCTGGCCGACAAGTTGCTCGGCAGCGACGCCAGGGCTGCCGAGCGTGCCCTGCTGTCCTGGTCCCGGTCGTTGGGCCGGCTGCACGCGAGCACCGCGGGCCGGGAGGCCGACTTCGACGCGCTGTCCCGCCGCCTGGGTGCCACCCGGGTGACCGATCCGCTGGCGTCGGCGGGACACCAGGCGTTCGAGGAACTGCCCGAGCTGCTCGCCGAGGCGCTCGGCGTGGTCACGTCCGGTGCGGCGCACCGGCGTGCGCGGGCGTCGTCGTGGCTACTGGACTCACACAGCCACCGGGCGTTCAGCCCGTCCGACGCGTGCCCGGACAACAACGTGATCACCAGCAAGGGCGTGCGGTTCCTGGACTTCGAGGGCGGCTGCTGGCGGGACGTGCTACTGGACGCCGGCTACCTGCGGGTGCCGTTCCCGTCGTGTTGGTGTTCGTTCACGCTGCCCGCCGGGATGACCGAGGCGATGGTCGCGGCGTGGCGGGCCGAGGTGCGGGACGTGTGGCCCGACCTGGACGACGACGATGTCCTGCTGCCCAGCCTGCTGGACGCCCAGCTGTTCTGGGTGTGGGTGTCCACGTGGTGGTTCCTGCCCCGTCCGGGACAGGACGACCAGCCGCTGGACGGCGACCGGCGCGCGCCGCGGCGCAGCGTCGCCCTGCGGTCCCGCTGGCTGCAGTTGGCCAAGGACGCCGCGCGGGCCGGTGAACCGGACGTCGTGGACCACGCGCACACGGTGGTCGCCGCGCTGGAGCGGCGGTTCGCCGTGCACGAAGATCTTCCGGCGTATCCGGCGTTCCGGTAGATCGACTCATCGCTGACGTTGGTCAGTGTGGTGTGCGCCACCGTGATTCATCCGTGATCTGGCGCTTCGCGTCTGGTAATTGTCCGTTTGACCTCTTGTCGACACCGCTCGATCGGGCTGTTCGCGGGGTCGTTTTTCCCACATACGTGTGAACTTGTCGGCTACCTGTGGTGATCGACTCAGCTGCGTCAGCTGTTTCGGTGGGCACCCGGCCGTCGGAGATCGCCGCAGTTCAGCGGCACTGACCCGGTTCCGGTCCGCCGTCGCCGAACGGTCGTTCGTCACTCGACCGTGTCGTCGGCCGGAACTTGAGCCGGGGCCGGCCGACCTGTTGTTGATCATCTGGCAGTGGTTGAAAACCCCTGATCAACAGGCTTGCGTCCGGGCTGTGGGTGAGGCGTCGGGGTCTGGTGTGACAGTGGAAACCAACCGAGACGACGTGACCGCTCGCCGAATACACACCACCGGGTGGCCCACTATCGCGCATTCGGCGGTTTCCCCCATGTCCGAGTACGGCGCAGAGCAACGTCGTGTCGATCTTGACCATGGCGAAATGTCCTATTGATCCGTATCGATCGTGCGGTCGGCGGAAAAGCGCAGGTGGCGACCCTGGATCGCGAAATCGGCGAGGCCGGCCGTCCGTGTTGTAGTGTCTGGATCTCGAAACCCCGTAAATCCGGCGGCGCGAATATCCGACGACGCCGTGCGAATAGCGACAACCGGGCGACCAATGCCGGTGGCGTGTGATGACGCCATTTTTGCGTGCGCCTGGGAAACGATTTACCGTGCTCCACGATTCGGCAGCGAGGTGAACATACGGATGCACCCTGCGCCTATTCGCGCCCAGACGGAGCAGCGAACGCAGGCAGATCGGCCAACACCGACCAGGCCAACTCCGCAAAAGGCCGCGACCGGCCGCTTCGGTTCGTTCGCGGCCCGGCTCGCCAGGTGGCACAACCTGCGACTACCGGTCAAGCTCGCGGTCGTCTCACTGGTGCCGATGATCGTGATGGTCACGCTCGGCTTCATCCTGATCGACGGCCAACTGGCGAACGCGGCCCAGTACGCGCGGGCCAACCGGATCACCCAGTTGAGCACGTCCGTGCGCACGGCGATCACCGCGCTGCAGGACGAACGG
The DNA here is from genome assembly GCA_035546415.1 of Pseudonocardiaceae bacterium. Classification (GTDB taxonomy): domain Bacteria; phylum Actinomycetota; class Actinomycetes; order Mycobacteriales; family Pseudonocardiaceae; genus DATEPR01. The sequence goes on along the minus strand of DASZXM010000886.1, from coordinate 806 downwards.
GAACAGGTCGGCACTCCCGGCGCTGCCGCGCCGGCCGTGACCAAGGCCCGGCGCGACGTCGACACCGCGCTGGCCGCCACGAGGCAGGCTGTCGACGCCGACTCGGCAGCGGGCGACCTGGACCCGGTCGCCGCGTCGGCGTGGTCGTCCGCCGACCGGCAGCTGGGCGGTTTGGCGCCGCTGCGCGCCCAGAGCCCGGTGGACACCAAGGCGGGCAAGGGAAAAGCCGGCATGGCCGGTATGGCCGCGCCCTACCGTTCCACCGAGGTCGGCACGTATACACAGCTGATCGACTCGCTGTTCGCGTTCGACCGGGTGCTCACCACCGACCTGGCCGACGCGCAGCTGACCCGCCAGGCACTGTCGCTGTACGACCTGTCCGCCGCCGGTGAGGAGGTGCGGTACGAGCAGGCGACCGTGCTGGCCGGCATCGGCCGGGAGACCATGTCGGTGGCCGACGTGACGTCGCTGCACGGCTCGGAAGCCCGGCTGGACAGCCGGATCAGCGACTTCCACGCGGTCGCCAGCCAGGACGTCGCGCTGCGGTACGACCGGGACGTCACAGGTCCGACGCTCGCCCGGCAGAACGCCTTGCTGGGCCAGGCGATCAACCAGTCCGGCGGGATGACCGGCCAGGTCATGCCGGGGATGCGGATCACCGTCCCGGTCGCCACCTGGAACGCCGCCAACCGAGCCGTCACGGCCGGCCTGGAAGCCGTCACCGACGACCTCGCCGGTTCGCTGCGGTCGCAGTCCGCGACCCTGCACTCCGACGCCAGCGAGGCCGCCGGCACCGCGACCGCCGT
>DASZXM010000885.1:0-1751 GCA_035546415.1 Pseudonocardiaceae bacterium | reverse complement strand
CTCGGCGACGTCACGCATCATCGGGCACCCCCCGCGCTGTGGGTGATCGACAAATCGATGACCTCCTGTGAGTGCGGAGTACCGACCGGCGGATAGTAGCATGCACTACGCTTATCTGACGATACTGTAGTGCATGCTACGATCACCGTCAGCTGCACCGACGAGACGAACGGATGGCCGATGACCTCGACCGCACCCCCGACCCCCGCGGAACTCCACCATTCCCACCGCGACGTGACCGGCGGCTGGATGCGCCCGGCGACATTCGGTGTGATGGACGGGCTCGTGTCCAACTTCGCACTCGTCGCCGGCGTGGTCGGCGGCGGCGCCGGCGGCCATGCCGTGCTGCTGGCCGGATTGGCCGGCCTCGTCGCCGGCGCCTGCTCGATGGCGACCGGGGAGTTCACGTCCGTGTCGTCGCAGAACGAACTGACCCACGCCGAGATCGCCGTCGAACGGCGGGAACTGTCCGCGCACCCGGACGAGGAACTGCGCGAGCTGACCGAGGTGTTCGCCGCCCGCGGCGTGCGGCCGGACCTGGCCGCCGAGGTCGCCGGCGCACTGTCGCAGGACCCCGAGGTCGCCTGGCGGGTGCACGTCCGCGAGGAACTGGGCGTCGACCCCGACGACCTGCCGTCGCCGTGGTCGGCCGCGTGCTCGTCATTCCTGGCGTTCGCGCTGGGCGCCCTGCTGCCGCTGCTGCCGTTCCTGTTCGGCGCCACGAACGTGGTGCCGGCACTCATCGTGGCCGTCGTCGCGCTGCTGCTCACCGGTGGCATCGTCGCGCGGCTGACCGGCCGTCCGGTGTGGTTCGGCGGCGGCCGGCAACTGTTGCTCGGCGGGATGTCGGCCGCGCTGACGTTCGGGGTCGGCCTGCTCGTCGGCGTGGGCGTCTCATGACGCTGCGGACGGTCGCGCTCGTCAAGCAGGTCCCCATGGGCGACCGGCCGCTGGGGGCGGACGCCCGGCTGGCGCGCGACGGCGCGGAAGCGGAGATGAACCCGTGGTGCCGGCGCGCGGTGGCACAGGCGGTCCGGTTGGGACGGTGCACGGCCGTCACGATGGGTCCGCCCGCCGCCGCGGACGTGCTGCGCGAGGCCGCGGCGTGGGGCGCGGAACGGGCCGTGCACCTGTCCGACCCGGCCCTGGCCGGGGCCGACTGTCTGGTCACCGCTCGGGCACTGGCCGACGTGGTCCGCAAGCTCGGCGACGCGGACGTCGTCCTGGTCGGACACAGCTCCACCGACGGCAGCACCGGCGCCGTGGGCCCGATGCTGGCCGAGGTGCTCGGACTGCCGTTCGTCGGTCCCGCCATGGAGATCGACGTCGACGGCCGCACGCTGCGCACCCGCCTGCAGGTCGAAGGCGGCACCCAGACCGTCGCCGTGCGGCTGCCGGCCGTGGTCGCCGTGGCCGAGCGGTCGTGCCAGCCGGCCAAGGTCGATCCGGGGTGGTGGGCCCCGGCGGACGTCGTCGAACGGTGGTCCGCCGCGGACCTCAAGGAGGATGTCGGGCCGAGCCCGACCGCCGTGGTCGGCATGCGGCACGCACCGCGGAACCGCCGGCGGTCGCGGTTGGACGGTGACGTCGCGGCACAGGTGAAGCTGGCCGTCGCAGCGCTCGACCTCGACGTGCCGCGCGCGGCACCGGAGCCGGTGCCCACGAGCGGCGACCGGGACGTGCTGGTGGTGGGCGGCAACCGGGCGCTGCTCGGCGAGGCGGCCACCCTCGGCCGGGTGACGTGCGTCGGG
>DASZXM010000884.1:0-2570 GCA_035546415.1 Pseudonocardiaceae bacterium | reverse complement strand
CTCCCGGTCGACCACCTGACCTGACCGCCACGCCCATCCGCACGCCGCGTCGGTCAGGGGCACCGCGAGGGTGTGGGGGCCGGCGCCGTTCGCGGTGCCGCGCTGGTGTGGGGTGCCGCGCGGTGTGGGGTGCCGCGAGGGTCTTGGGTCCGGCGCTGGTTCGGGATGCCGCGCTGGTGTGGGTGCCGTGCCCGTCCGGCCGCCGCGCCCGTCGGACCGCAGCGTCCGTCCGGACCGTCGCGCCTGTCCGGCTGCCGCGTTCGCCCGTCCGGCCGCCGCGGCCGCGGTCGGTCAGCCCGCCCAGCGGACCCGGGCGCGTGACTCGCCGACTGTGCTCGCGTCCAGGCCGGGCCAGACCCGTTCGGCGTCGTCCCAGTGGCGTTGCGCGGCCGCCACGTCGTCCGATGCCGCCGCGATGTTGCCCAGTCCCGTCTTGGCGCGCGCCACCTCGTACGCGCTGTCCGCCCGCCCGCCGACGTCCACGGCGCGCACGTACGCCGCGGCCGCCCGCTCGTGCTCCCCGGACCGGAAGTACGTCCACCCCAGACAGTTCAGCGCCATCGCCGCGTCCAGCAGCAACCCCGACCGCTCGAACACGCCCAGCGCCTCGTGCGCGTGCTCGGCCGACCGCTCGAACTCGCCCAACTCCGTCTCCGCCAGGGCGATGCCGCGCAGCGTGATCGCCGTGTTCCGGTCCGCCCCGGTGCGCCGGTAGAACTCCACCGCCGCCGAGAGGTCCCGCAACGCCTCCGTGTACTCGCCCTGGTAGTGGTGCACCCAGCCCAGGTTCGCCACCGAGTTCATCTCGCCGTGCTCGTCACCCAACTCGCGGAACAGGGCCAGCGCGTCCCGATAGTGGTCCGCCGCGACGGCGAAGTCGCCGCGGTCGATGTGGGCGATGCCCAGGTTGTTCAACGTGGCCCCTTCGGCCCAGCGGTTCCCCACCGCCCGCGCCGACGCCAACGCCACCTGGTGCGTCTGGATCCACGGGTCCCACAGCTTCGCCAGGAAGAAGTACCCGCGCAGCAGGAACGCCAGCCGCCACGCCCGGTCGTGCAACCCGTCCGCCGCCGACGCGCTCACCAGCGCCACCAGCGTCGGCCACTCCCGACCCAGCCACGCCATCGCGGCCGCCGGGTCGTCGAACGTTCGCACGTCCGGTGGGAGGTCGTCGTACGTCGTCGGCGGCAGGTACCGGCCGGGGGTCGTCAGCACGTCAGCCCTTTCCGTCGCATGCAGGCAGTAGTCCGTGAACCGCCGGGACGCCAGCCGGCGCTCGTCGGCCGGCACGTCCCGCAACCCGATCTCCGCCACGAACGCCCGAACCAGGTCGTGGCATTGATATCGCCCACCCACCAACGGGATCAGCAGGTGTGCGGTCTGCAACTGGTCGAGCAGCCGGCGGGCCCGCACGACACCGACGCCTGCCAGTGCCGCTGCCGCGTGTGCGTCGAACTCCTTGCCCGGGTGCAGCGCCAGGAAGGCCAGCAGCAGCCGCTCGTCGTCGGGCAGCCCGTCCCACGACAGCCGGAACGCACCGTGCACGCTGCGTTCGCCGTCGTCCAACTCGTGGAACAGCGACGCCCGGTCGGCCAGCCGTGCGTCCAGGTCGGCCAGTGTCCACACCGGATTCCCGGCGAACCGGGCCGCCGCGATCCGCACGGCCAGCGGCAGCCGCCCGCACCGGTCCACGATCCGGCGCAGCACCCGCCTCGTCGCGATGTCCCCGGGCAGCCTGCCCGGCCCGGCGACGGCCCCGAACAGGGTCACCGACGCCGACTCCGTCATCGGCCCGAGCGACACGTGGTGCGCGTCGTCCAGCGCGATCAGCCGGTTCCTGCTGGTCACGACCATCCGGCAGCCGGCGTCGCCGGGCAGCAGCGGCACCACCTGCGCGGTGGTCCGCGCGTTGTCCACCACGACCAGGACCCGCCGGTCGCGCAGGCATCCCCGATACAGCACGGCGCGGTCCTCGGCCGACCGTGGGATCTCGTCGCCCGGCACGCCCAGTTGCCGCAGAAACCGGTCCAGCGCCGACCCGCTGTCCACCTCGTCGGTGTAGGCGTGCAGGTCCAGGAACAGGACCCCGTCCGGGAACTCGTCGCGCACCTGGTGCGCCGCCGCCACCGCGAGGGCCGTCTTCCCGGACCCGGCCATGCCGTCCAGCGCGCACACGCCCGGCGCGTCCGGGTTCGTGCCACGCAGCACGGCGCACACCTCGGCCAGTTCGTCGTCCCGGCCGGTGAAGAACGGGGTCGCGGGCGGCAGCCCGGACGGCCGGACCGTGTACGTGCGCGGCCGGATGCCGCGCTTGCGGCGCCGGGGTACCACGGCGATCAGGGCTCCTCCCGTGCGCAGCTCGGTGTCGCACAGCGTGGCCAGCGCCTCGTTCGGTGGTGCGACACCGTTCTCCACCTTGCTCAGATAGCCCTTGGTGTAGTGAGGTGATCTCACCAACATTGGGTAGCTGGGCACGAAGCTGCTGGTGCACACGGCTGTGTGGGGATCCTGCTTGAAGACGGGCGTGGAGTCCTTGGTAGAAGAACTCTCGCCAAAGATGATCTTCACGT
>DASZXM010000883.1:0-15000 GCA_035546415.1 Pseudonocardiaceae bacterium | reverse complement strand
GGGGCCGGATCCTCGGTCAGGCGCAGGTGTCCGCCGTCGGCGATGCGGAACTGTTCGCGTACCAGATCGATGCCGGCGGTCTCCTCGGTGACCGGGTGTTCCACCTGGAGCCGGGTGTTGACCTCCAGGAAGTGGAACCGGCCCTGGGTGTCCAGTACGAACTCGACGGTGCCCGCGCCGACGTAGCCGATCGCCTTGCCCGCCGCGACCGCCGCCCGGCACAGCTCGGCCCGCAGTTCGTCCGACACCGCGGGCGACGGCGCCTCCTCGATGATCTTCTGGTAGCGCCGCTGGATCGAGCACTCCCGCTCGAACAGGTGGACCACGGTGCCCTCGGTGTCGCCGACGATCTGCACCTCGATGTGCCGGGGCGACTCGACGAACCGCTCCAGGAACACCGTGCCGTCACCGAACGCGGACGCGGCCTCCCGGCGGGCGCCTGCGACGGCGTCGACGGCCTCGCCGGGATCGCGCACGATCCGCATGCCCCGGCCGCCGCCGCCGAACGCGGCCTTCACCAGCACCGGGCAGCCGATCTCCGCGACGGCGGCACGCACCTGTGCGGCGTCGGGCTCGTCCGCGAACACCACGCCCGGCAGCACCGGCACACCCGCCGCCGCCATCAACCGTTTCGCGGCGATCTTGGAGCCCATCGCCTCGATCGCCTCCGGCGGCGGCCCGACGAACGTCAGCCCGGCCGCGGCGCACGCACGGGCGAAACCGGCGTTCTCGGACAGGAAGCCGTACCCGGGGTGCACGGCGTCCGCGCCGGTGGCGTGCGCGGCCGCGATGACAGCGTCGCCACGCAGGTAGGTCCGGGCCGGCGTGGCACCGGGCAACCGCACGGCCTCGTCCGCGTCGGCGACGAACGGCAGGCCGGCGTCCGGGTCGGAGAACACGGCCACCGTGGCGATGTCCATCGCCCGGGCCGTGCGGAAGACCCGGGACGCGATCTCGCCCCGGTTGGCGACCAGCAGCTTACGGATCATCGCGGCATCACATCCGGAAGACGCCGAAGCCGCGGCGCCCCTGCACGGTCTGCGAATGCGCCGCGGACAGCGCCATGCCGAGCACGGATCTGGTGTCCCTGGGGTCGATGACACCGTCGTCGTACAGCCGCGCGGTGACGAAGAACGCGTGCGACTCGCGGTCGATCTGCGCCTCGATCGCCTGCCGGCGCCGTTCGTCGGCGTCGGCGTCGAACTCCCGGCCGGTGGCCGCCGCCGACTGCCGGCCCACGATCGACAGCACACCGGCCAGCTGCTGTGCGCCCATCACGGCGAGTTTCGCGTTGGCCCACGCGAACATGAAGCGCGGATCGTAGGCGCGGCCGGACATCCCGTAGTTGCCGGCACCGAACGACGCGGCCAGGTTGACGGTGATGTGCGGGACCGTCGAGTTGGTCACCGCGTTGATCATCTTCGCGCCGTCCTTGATGATGCCGCCCTGCTCGTAGCGGGTGCCGACCATGTAGCCGGTGGTGTTCTGCAGGAAGATCAGCGGCGTGTCGTGCTGGTTGGCCAGCAGGATGAACTCGCTGGCCTTCTTGGCCTCCTCACTGAACAGCACACCGCGCGCGTTGGCCAGCACGCCGACCGGGTAGCCGTGCACCGACGCCCAGCCGGTGACCAGGCTGGTGCCGTAGCGCGGCTTGTACTCCCCGAACCGGGAGCCGTCCACCACCCTGGCCAGCACCTCGCGCGGGTCGAACGGCACCCGGAAGTCGGCGGACACGATGCCCAGCAGCTCGTCCGGGTCGTACAGCGGCTCGTCGGCCGGCAGGCTGGGCGGCGGGCCCAGCTTGCGCCAGCGCAGCTGTTCGACGATCTGGCGGCCGATCCGGATGCAGTCCACCTCGTCGACGGCGAAGTAGTCGGCCAGGCCGGACACCCGTGAGTGCATGTCGGCGCCGCCGAGCTGCTCGTCGTCGGCCTCCTCGCCGGTGGCCATCTTCACCAGCGGCGGCCCGCCGAGGAACACCTTGGCCTGGCCGTCGACCAGCACCGAGTAGTCGCACATGCCGGGCACGTACGCCCCGCCGGCCGTGGAGTTGCCGAACACCAGCGCGATCGTGGTGACGCCCATCGCGGACAGCTCGGTCAGGTCGTGGAAGATCTTGCCGGCGAACACGAACAGCTCGGACTGCGTCGGCAGGTCGGCGCCACCGGACTCGACCAGGTTGATCACCGGGAGCCGGTTGCGGCGGGCGATCTCCAGCGCGCGCAGCGTCTTGCGCAGGGTGTAGGGGTTCATCGCGCCACCGCGCACGGTCGGGTCGTGCGCGATCAGCACACACTCCACACCGGACACCACGCCGATGCACGTGACGATGCTGGCGCCGACGGCGAACTCGCTGCCCCACGCGGCGAGCGCGGACAGTTCCAGCAGCGGCGAGTCGCGGTCCACCAGCAGCTCGATGCGTTCCCTGGCCAGCAGCCGGCCACGGTCCCGGTGCCGGGCCGCGTACTTCGCGCCGCCGCCTGCCCTGGCCAGTTCGAGCTGCTCGTCCAGCGCGGCGATCGCGGCCAGCTGACCCGCCCGGTTGGCGCGGTAGGTCTCGCTGGCCGTGTCCACGGCCGACCGCAGAACCGACACCGCCCACCTCCACTAAGTTTACGACGGTTCACATTAGAGCACGATGGTTCGAAGCGGCCAACAGTGCCAACCAGCCAATTTCCACCCTTCCCAATCCGACGCCGGCCGTCTACCCTGACCGCACAAGTGAACGGCAGATCACTTCGACGCAGAAGGTGTCGCCATGGACGTGAACCTCGACGTGACCAGCCTCCACGGCCGCAGGGCGACGCACCGCTGGGAGCGCACCAGCGTCGGTGACCTGCTGGAGCGGGTGACGTGGAGCTTCCCGGACAAGCCGGCGATCGTCGGGCGCCCGGGCGCGTACGCCGACGAACGCCTGCGCACGCTGACCTACCAGCAGGCCGACGAACTGGCCAACCAGGTGGCGAACGGCCTGCTGGCCAGAGGACTGCGCCGCGGTGACGTCGTGAGCATGTTCTGCGAGAACACCGTCGAAGCGCTGGTGACGAAGCTGGGCATCGCGAAGGCGGGCCTGGTGGCGGCGCCGATGAACCCGATGATGGCCCCGGACCTGGTGGCCGCGATGCTGGACCTGGTCGAGCCCAAACTGGCCGTCGTGGACGCCGAACTGTGGCCGCGGGCGGCACGGACGTTCGCCGACGCCGGGGTCGACGTCGCGGTCACGATCACCGTCGGCGGTGGGCCGGTGCCCGGCAGCGTGTCGTTCACCGACTTCACCGCAGGGCAGCCGACGACCGAGCCGGACGTCGAGATCCACGGCGACGACGTGTGGGAGATCCTGTTCACCAGTGGCACGACGGCGCTGCCCAAGGGCGTCATGATGTCGCACACGTGCAGCTACATGGCGGCGTTCGGCTTCGCGCTGTCGCTGACCAGAGGCCTGCGGCTGGAGTCCGACCTGCGGATGGGCACGTTCCTGCCGATGATCTACCACGTGGGTGACCAGCCGTTCACCTACTCGGTGTTCCTGTCCGGCGGCACGCTCGTGCTGGGCAGGCGGCCGGCGCCCGACCCGATCGCCGAGATGATCGCCGAGGACGGCGTGACCGCGCTGTGGGCCGGGTCGCCTGCGATGGTCGCCGCCCTGGACGCGACGCTGACCCGCAGGCCCGAACTGGACGCACACTCGCTGACCGTGGTCGTGTACGGCTGGGCGGCGCTGCCGCCGTCGGTGTTGGCGTCGATGAAGCGGCACTGCGGCGACGACCTGCTGGTGTTCGAGATCTTCGGTCAGACGGAGTCCATCACGTGCCACCGGTTCTGGCCGGACAAGTGGCCCGAACTGTTCGCCAGGACGGCACCGCAGGACAACTACGTCGGCGTGCCCAGCCCGATCCTGGCGTCCACCGTGCTGGACCCGTTCGGCGAGGACCTGGCCGGCTCCCCCGGTGTCGCGGGCGAAGCGGTGTACCGGTCGCCGTCGATGATGTCCGGCTACTACCGGGACGAGCAGGCGACGCGGGAGGCGTTCCGGTACGGCTGGTTCCATTCCGGCGACTCGTGCGCGTACGACGGTGACGGCCTGCGGGTCATGCTGGACCGCTACAAGGACATCGTGAAGTCCGGCGGCGAGAACGTGTCCAGCCTGCGGGTCGAGGCGGTGCTCGGTCAGCATCCGGCCGTGGCGCGGGCCGTCGTCATCGGACTGCCGCACCCGACATGGGGCGAGGCGGTGACCGCGGTCGTGGTCCGGGAACCCGGCCAGGACGTCGGCGAGGCCGAGCTGATCGCGTACTGCCGGGAGAGACTGGCCGGCTACGAGACACCGAAGGCTGTGCTGTTCGTGACGGAACTACCGGAGACCGTCGGGGGCAAGGTGTTGAAGTACAAGCTGCGCGCCAGTCACGCCGGGCACTTCGCGGACGCGGAGGTGGCACGGTGACCGACGTGGCACGGAACCTGGCACAGCGGGTCAACGTCGGCGACTCGCTCACCCGGACGGCGGCGGCCCGGCCGCACCAGCGGGCCGTGGTCGACGGCGACCTGTCGTGGACGTACGGTGAGTTCGACGCGTGGGTCAACCGGACGGCCAACGGACTGGCCGAGATCGGCTATCGGCGTGGGGACGCGCTGGCACTGGCGTCCGGCAACAGCGCGGAGTTCCTCGCGGTGTACTACGCGTGCGCCAAGCTCGGCGTGGTGTGCGTGCCGATCAACCTGGGCTGGCGGCCGGACGAGGTCGCCTACGTGCTGGACCATTCGCGGGCGCGCGGCATCGTGGTGGAGAGCCAGTTGGTCGGCGCCATGGCGGACGCGGTCGCGAAGGTGCCGGAGGTGGCCGACGTCCTGGTGGCGCCCGGCACGCACGCCGAGTACGAGCGCCTGCCCGCCGACCGCCGGTGGCTGCCGCTGGCCGAGGCGCTGTCCGACGACCCGACAGCGCCCGATGTGGTGGTGGAGGACCGGGACCCGCTGTCCTATCTGTACACATCGGGCACCACGTCGTTCCCGAAGGGTGTCGTCGGTTCGCACCTGGCGATCTACCTGGAGTCGATGTCGGCGGCCCTGGATTCGGGTTGGCGCGCGGACGACCGGTTCGTCGCGATGCTGCCCCTGTTCCACACGGCGCAGCTCAACGCGTTCTGCACGCCCGCGGTGATGGTCGGCGCGACGATCCACGTGACCCGCGGCTTCGACCCGGCCGCGTTCCTGGACACGATCGAGCGGGAGCGGATCACGCAGGTGTTCGGCCTGCCGATGATGTACCGGGCGGCACTGGACCACCCGTCGTTCGCCGGTCGCGACCTGTCCAGCCTGCGCCGCGCGGTGTACGCGATGGCGCCGATGCCCGACGCACTGATCCGCGCGTGCCTGACCGGGTTCGGCTGTGACTTCGCGCTGCTGTTCGGCCAGACGGAGATGAGCCCGATCTCCACGCTGTTCCGCCCCGAACACCAGTTGTCGCACATCGGCGCGGTCGGTACGTCCCTGACCGGCGTGCAGGTCGGCATCATGGCCGAGGACGGCACGCTGCTCCCACCCGGTCAGACCGGTGAGATCGTGTACCGGGCGCCGTCGGTCATGACGGAGTACCTGCGCGACCCCGAGGCAACGGACCGGGCCTTCGCCCACGGCTGGTTCCACTCCGGTGACGTCGGCAGGCTCGGCGACGACGGCATGCTGTGGTTCTCCGACCGCTCGAAGGACGTGATCAAGACCGGCGGCGAGAACGTGGCGTCCATCGAGGTGGAGAAGGCGGTGTACGCGGCCGACCCGAACGTGGCGGAGGTGGTCGTGGTCGGCCTGCCGCACGAGCGGTGGAGCGAGGCGATCACGGCGGTCGTGGTCCCGAAGGAGGGCACCGAGATCGACGCGGACGCACTTCGGGCGACCCTGCGCGACACGCTGGACGGCTACAAGATCCCGAAGGACGTCATCGTGGTGCCCGAGTTCCCGAGGACGTCGACGGGCAAGGTGCAGAAGAACGTCCTGCGGGAGCGGTTCGTCGACCACTACCGCTGACGCTGGGACGGCGTGTCGGCGGCCAGGTGGTGCTCCATCATGTACCGGACCGGCGTGGTCAGGTTCCTGGCCAGCGCTTCCGCCCGGGTCAGCCACTCGGCGCCCGCGCCTTCACCGTTCAACCGCACGGCCGGCCGCGCCTCGACGACGGCGAGGTAGGCGTGCCAGCGGTGGGCGTCCGCACCGCGCCGGCACGAGTCGCCCACGATGTCGGCGCTGGCGACGTGGCGGACGCCCGGTGCCCGCCAGCCGACTTCCTCACCCAGTTCCCGCACCGCGGCCGTCTCGGCGGTCTCGCCCGCGTCGACGTGGCCGGACGGGACGGTGAGCTGGTCCGCGGGGTAGACGGCCCGGGTGAAGAACAGGAACCGGTGGTCGCGGTCGCGCACGAACACCCCGGCGCTCTCGTGCCAGTACTCGCCGTCCTCCGCCACCCACCACTCGATTCCCGGGTCGATCGCGATGCGCCGCGCGTTGCGCCTGCCGCACGTGTGGCAGTGGAAGTAATCCGCGCCGTCCCGACACACCCGCTCGACGGTCTCGGCATGGCAACCGACCTCGACGCAGTAGTCGTGCCGACCATCGCCACGCCAAGGAAAGTCCAGCCGCACGGCCACCACGCTCCCGGCGACCGACCGGTCCTGTCAAGCTCCAACCGACGCATGCGCGCGCAGCCACGCGGCCAACTCGGTCGCTGCCGCGTTCGGGTCATCCGGCCGTCGCACCAGACCGGCGTCCACCGTCGCCGACGCCGGCAGCGGCGCCACCGACAACGGCACCAGACCTTCGCCCACCACACCGCGCAAGCCCGACGGCACGAACGTCCCGATCACCCCGCATCCGGCGGCCGCCGCGAGCAGTCGGGCCTGGAAGCCTTCGATCTCCAGTACCGAGTGGTCGCCGACCAGCCCGACGTCGCGCAGCACGTCCCGGTAGAAGACCGACTCGACACCGGTCAGCGGCGCCGTGATGAGGCCGGCGCGGCCGATCTGTTCGGCCGACACCTGGTCCTCGGCCGCCAGCGGGTGGTCACCCGCGGCCAGGAACGTCAGCTCCACCTCGTGCAGCGTCTCGAAGCCCGCTTCGGTGGGCAGGTGCCAGCGCAGCACGTAGGCGAGGTCCAGTTCGCGGTCCAGCACCGCCTGTGCCTCACGCCTGCTGTGGCCGAACCGCATGGACAGCAGCGTGCCCGGGTGGGCGCCGCAGAACGGCGCGATCACCCGTCCGAGGAAGTGGCGCTGTTCGAACGCCATGCTGGCGCCCAACCGGACCCGGCCGCGGCGGCCCTGGTGCAGGTCGGTCAGGGTGGCGCGCAGCCGGTCCTGCTCGGCGAGCATCGCCACCGCCGTCCGGTAGACCTCCTGGCCGGCGGCCGTGAGGTGCACCGACCGGTCGGCGTAGCGCAGCAGTTCACCGCCGCAGGTCCGTTCCAGTTCGGCGATGTGGTGCGACACCGTCGGCTGGGACAGGTTGAGCATGCGGGCCGCCGCCGAGTAGCCGTTGCGGTCGACGACCGTGACGAACACGAGCAGCCGGAACAGGTCCAGGTTCACCTGTCCCACCGGCACCGTTCAGGTGAGCACGACATCCTGGAAGGTTGCCTCGGCCGACCCGTCCAGGTCCAGCAGTTGGTGCGCCTTCATCCACCGCTGGGTGGTCTCGTACATCTCCCGGGTGTACGGCTCGAACACGATCCGCTCCCCGGGCCCGAACCGGCGCACGTCGACCAGGTCGGCCAGGTCGGCCGGGAGTTCGCGCAGCCAGTGCCGCTTGTAGCGCTCCGGTTCCAGGTCCAGGTCGCGCTGGGCGAGTTCGAGTGCCCGGAAGTACTTCGCCGTGTCGTCGTGGTCGGCCCACTGCTGCACCAGGAAGCCGATCATGAACGTGGTGTCCACCAGCTTGCGGAACCCGAGCTGTTCCAGCACGTAGTACTGCATGCCGAACACGTTCGCCGCCGGCACCTCACCGCGGATCAGCAGTCGGGCCCGGTCGTTGGGCAGGCCGGCGAACGACAGCGCCGGCTCGCCGACGAACGGCTCCAGCCCCTGCACGGCCGAGTAGTGGCTGCCGGAGTGGTAGCCGACCGCGACCGGCACGCCGGCCAGGTCCTCCGGCCGGTGGTACGGCGAGTCGGGTGCGACGAACACCGCGGCCGGGGTCACCGAGTACGCACCGGCCCACATCTTGCCGGCGCCGTTCGCGGCGACCGCGTTGACCGCCCAGTGGCACGCCGACGACACGTCGCACGACCGGCCGCCCGCCATGTCCTCGAACGCGCCGCGCCGCAGTTCGGCGGGCACGCTGTCCGCCGAACGCACCGGGGACGTGGTGATGGACGAGCCGGACAGCCCGTCGGCCTGGAATTCGTAGTCCAGGCCGACCTCGGTGAAGTGGCCGTTCTCGTCGGCGATCCACTCCTGGAGCCGGGAATGCGGTTGGATCACGTATCGCGCCATACTTCGACGCTAGGTCGGCCCGGACCGCTGGACGAGATGCCCGGATCGATGGCGCCATCGCGATTTTCTATGGACCTGCCGCGCTCACCGGTGGTCGACGACCACGTCACCAACGGCTGACGGTTCCAGCGGTGCCGCGGGCTCCACCGGCCGCAGCCGCCGCAGCGTTTCGACGGCGACGACGGCGGCGACCACCCCGACGATCAGCAGCACGACGACCGTCTTCGTCACCGACGAGTCGGTCCAGTTCTCCGCGATGTCCATAACGAACACGGCGGTGCTCTGGACGAGGACGAACACGCCGGCGACGGTCAGCGGTGTCGACGGCCTGCCGATCGTGGACAGCAGCAGTGCGACGGCGAGTACCACCATCGCCAGTGCCGGCAGCCAGAACCCGTGGCTCGTCGGCACGGAAGCGGGGGCGATCCGCATCAGCCCGGTCGGTGCCGTCGGGATCAGCGGCGTCAGGCCGGCGTAGGAGAACTCGTTGGTCAGCCTGGGCAGCAACATCAGGGCCAGCGCGAAACCGCCCGACGCCAACAGCACCGCCCCGACGGCCTGGCCGGTGACGCTCCGGAACGCGGCGACCGCAGCCGGGATGCCCAACAGGACGAGCGGTCCGAACAGCCAGGCGATGACGACGATGTCGGCGCTGCCCAGGAACGAATCGAGATACGCCGGCTCCCCGATGGCGGCGATCAGCGTGCCGATCGCGCCGGCGAGCGCGAAGGCGCCCGCGGCGAACACGGCAGGCGTGCGGTGGCGCATCACCAGTGCGACGGTCGCACCGGCCGTCACGACGAGTCCGATGACGGCGACGACCCGCATGTCGGACACCGTGCGGCCGTACAGCCACGCGGAGGACACCCGCCACCACGGCTGGTTGAGCTGCAACCCGACCAGGACCACGGCGGACAGCAGCACGCCCGGCCGGGCCGGCAGATACCAGGCGAGGACACCGGCGGCGATGATCATCAGCGCCGTGACGACGGCGATCTGCTGCGGTGAGCCGGAGGCCTGCCGGCCCAGTTGCGCGACCCCTTGTGCGGTGACGACGGTTCCAACGCCGATCATGGCCCACAGCGCCGACGAGCCCACCACCGGTCGGGCCGGCCGCAGGTGCGGCGGCAGCGCCAGTCGCGCCCAGCGCCGGGTGACGGGCACGAACAGCGCGACGGCCGCGAGCAGCACGGCGACGGCCGGGAGGACGACGATGACGATTTCGGCACTGCCGTGGCGGTAGTAGTACGGGTCGAGCAGCACCGCGGCGGGCGGCACGGCCAGCACCGACCCGGCGATCAGCCCACCGGCGAGTTGCCGACGCGCGACGGCCAGCAGCACCAGGGCGACGGCGACGAGGAGTCCGAGCACGAGGACGACGGTCTGCGATGTGGCCGGCAGCGTGCCACCTGCCGCGCCCGTGCCGTCGGCCGAACTGTCGGTCGGCGCGGTGAGCGAGCCGATGGCGGCCGTGCCGGCGCCCACCGCGAACGAGGCCGCCATCCCGCCGAACACGACGACGCCCTCGCTCCACGGCCAGTCCCTGGGCAGCACCAGTACCGCGACCAGCGCGGCGAGCGCCAGGACCAGGTTCACGACGGCCACGACGGACGCGGTGCCTCCGGTGGCGGCCATGCCGAGCGTGAGCAGCACGGCGACGACGACGGCCGTGCCGACGAGGCCGACGGACATCCGGCGGGACAGGAACCGCACCAGTGCCAGCAGCGGAAACCCGTAGATCAGCAGGAGGATCACGGTCGCGGGCGGTGGCGACTCGGGGTCGACGACCGACAAGATCACCGGTCCGGTCAGGTAGGCGCCCAGAAACGTCAGGGACGCACCGATGCCGACCTTGACCGGCGCGCCGAGCGCCCGGGTGACGGGGTGGTCGTCGTCGGTCCGGCCACCGTTGATCGCGATGCCGACCGCGTACAACGCCAGAACGACCAGAACCTGCAACCAGATGGCCGTCGACCAACCGACCACCAGGACGGCGACGATCCCGAGCAGCGCGGCGCCGACGACGGCGAGACAGCGGCCCCACAGCAGGGCCGGCCGAATGGGCGTACTCATGAAAGCCTTTCCGTGTCAGGCCCCCGGGAGGAGACGGTAGCGGGAACGGCCGGGCGCCGAGACGGTTTTCCACAACTCCCGCGCCTGGTTCGGCACGAAACCGCAACCGGGTATCCGTAGTACCGCGGATGCGGACACCACCTGCCTGGCTACGTTCGGACCATGGAATCGCCCGAACCATGGGATGACGACGAACCTCCCGATCTGCCCGGGCCGACGCCACCGCCCCGGCGCGGATCGACGATCGGCACGGTGATCGGTGCGGTGCTGGGTGTCGTGCTCGTCGCGGGTGGCCTGTTCGTGGTCGGTACGTTCATCGTGCTGGCGGTCGGTCTGAGCCACATGGGATCGAACAAATGATGATCCGTCGCATGCGTCTGGTGCTGGTCATGACGCGTCCGGCCGTGGCCCTGCTGTTGGCGTTGTACGCCACGATCGGACTGTCCGCCGCCGCGCACGGAGCGGACCGCTGGATACTGGTCCGGGTGCTGCTCGTGGTATTCGGCTTCCTGTTGTTCTCCGTTGCCTGCAACGACATCGCCGACGAGCGCATCGACGCGGTCAATCTGGCCGGTGACCGGCGCCGCCCGCTGGTGGTGCACAGCGGTGGCCGGACCGAGATGCTGGCGATCGGCGGGGTGTCGGCACTGCTGGCACTGGCGACGAGCGTGACGCTCGGGTGGCCGGCCGTGGTGGTCGTCGCCGGTGGACTGCTGGTGTCGGCCGGCTACTCGATGCGGCCGGTGCGGATCGCCGACCGCGGCGCACTGGCGTCGCTGGTGCTGCCCGCCTGCTATGTCGCCGTGCCGTTCCTCGTCGGGCATCTCGCTGCCGTGCACACGGTTCGCCCGGCCGATGTGACGCTGCTGGCCGGGCTGTACATGACGTTCATCGGCCGCATCCTGCTCAAGGACTTCCGGGACGTGCGGGGTGACGCGCTGTTCGGCAAACGCACGTTCCTGGTGCGGCACGGCCGCCGGTGGACGTGTGTGTTCAGCGCCGGCTGCCTGACCGTCGGGACGGCCGTCATGCTGGTGGCGGTCCCGCATCCGACCGTCGGCCTGGTCGTCGGGTGTGCCGGTGGTGCGGTGGCCATGGTCTGGCTGTTGGCCGTGCTGTGGACCGATCCGGGTGCCCGCCGGGACGAGGCGATCATCTCGGCGATCGCGGTCGTCGGCCGCGGGATGCTGCTGTTGTTGTTGGCGCACCTGGAGATGACGTACCTGGCGACGAGATGGCCACCGGTTGCGGCCGACGTCGTGCTGTTCATGCTGGTGTTCGTCACCGCGGCACAGGCCGTTACGATGTTCCGGCACGGCCCGATCACCCGACTGACGGTCCCGGTCGCCGAGCCGGTCCCGGCCGAGAACTCGTGAGTGTGTCTGTTGCCCGATCTGCGCTACGCCGTCTACCTGCCGCCGTTCGGCCCGTTCGGCGACCCGAACGTCCTGGTCGAACTGGCGGTGCGCGCCGAGGCGGCCGGTTGGGACGGCGTGTTCCTCTGGGACCACGTGGTCACCGACGCCATGCCGATCGCCGACCCGTGGACCACGCTGGCCGCGATCGCGCACGCCACCGAACGCATCCGGCTCGGCCCGACGGTCACCCCGCTGCCCCGCCGCCGGCCGTGGGTGGTGGCACGGCACGCGTCGACCGTGAGCAGGCTGTCGCACGGCCGGCTGATCGTCGGCGCGGGCCTCGGGGTGGACGAGTCGGGCGATTTCAGCCGGTTCGGCGAGCCGACCGACGGGCGTGCCGCGAAGCTCACCGAAGGTCTCGCCGTGATGCGGGCGATGTGGGCCGGCGAGGCGGTCGACCACGACGGTGACCACTACCGCGTGCACCTCGCGGCGACCGACCCGGAGCCGCACCGCATCCCGGTCTGGCTGGCCAGTTCCACCAACCACCCGAACGTCCTGCGCCGGGCCGCGACGTGCGACGGGATCTTCCCGAACCCGGGCGACCACCGGATGACGCCGGAGGAGGTCGCTGAGCTGGTGCCGGCGCTGCCCGCGGACCGCGAGTTCGACGTGGCGATCACCGGCAACGCCAGCCCGGCGTGGGACGACCCGGGCAAGGTCGACCTGCGCGGGCTGCGGGACGCCGGCATGACGTGGTGGCTGGAGTCGCTCATCCACTTCGACCCGCTCGACCTGTCGATGCACGTCGTCGACGCCGGACCGCCCCGCATCTGACGCCCGAGCCGGACGGCACCGTGCGCGGCTTGTTGACGCCGCCGGTCGCGTCGCGGTCGGCGGCGCCGTGCAGCGGCACTACCGGTTACGGCAGGACAAGGCCGTCATCGACGCCGACATGGTCCGGTCGCCGACACCGGACGACCACCGGCGCGGTTTCGCCACGGCGATCACTGCCCTGGTCGCCGACTTCAACGCCTACCTGGACCGCGGCGGCACCGACCCAGCGGCCGACCTCGTCGGCTACCGCCAGCACGCCGTCCGGCTCAGCCCCGACGAACTCGTCGAGATGATCGGCGAGCCGCACCAGGCCATCGCGCCCCGGCCGGCCCATCAGCCTGCGCCGGGCCGCGCCCGCTACCGGCTCAGCCCGATCCTGTTCCCGGCGGCGGAGTCGGGTTGACGCGTCGGGTTGACTCGGCCCCTGGGTCCGGGTTCAGTGTGGGGCCTCATGGAACCGGAAATCACCGAGCGGTCCGAGCAGCCGTACGTGGCGATCACGGCCACGGTCACGATGGACACGCTGGCGCCCACGCTGGTGCCGCTGATGCCCGAGGTGTTCGCCTGGCTGGGCGAGCGCGGCGTCGCCCCGGCCGGACCGCCGTTCTGGAAGTACGACGTGGTCGACATGGAGCACGAACTGGTGGTCCAGGTCGGCGTGGCGGTGGCGTCGGCCGTGGCGGGCGACGAGCGGGTCACCGCGGGCGTGCTGCCGGCCGGCCGGTACGCGACCGTCGTGCACGTCGGTCACCCCGACGAGCTGGCGCGGGCCACCGGTGACCTGCTCGCCTGGGCCGACCGCAACGGGCTGAAGTGGGACAGCGACGGGCCGCGCTGGGGCTGTCGGCTGGAGGAGTACCTGACCGACCCGGCCGAGGTCCCCGACATGACCCAGTGGGAGACCCGCCTGGCGTTCCGGCTCACCTGAGCGTTCAGCACGCCCGGAACGGCATGCCGACCTCGACCACCTCGTCCGTGTCGGCCGCGTGGTCGAAGTCGGCGAAGTACACCTCGCGCGGCGACCCGGCCACCTCGTGGTGCCGCTCGGCGACCCACTGTTCGATCGCGTCGTACGCGGAGAGGATCTGCGGGAAGCCGACCTGTGCGCGTCGCACCCGCACGTAGGCCTCCCGGTGGGCGGGCAGCAGCCGGTCCGCCGATCCGGGTCCGACCGGCACGCACACCTCGACCGGACCGTCACTGTCCTGGTTGACCTCGCCGTGGTAGACGGCGAACATCGGCCCGCACGTGCCGCCGCGTTCGGCGGCGGTCGCGAGCAGGCGGTTGGCCGCCGCCCCGAGCCACGTCGGCAGGTCCACAACGGACACCCGGCGCCGTTCGCTGACCACCGCCTGCTCCGGCACGTCCCTGGTGCGCACCGCGTCGAACATCGCCGGCCGGTCCGCGCCACCGGACAGCCGGGCGCGCAGGTGCTCGGCCAGCTCGCGCTGCACGGCCACCCGGCGCTCGGTGTCGATCCAGTGGTCGCGCACCAGCCGCGCGGCGGCCGCGCCGTCCTCGGCCGTGACGACGCGCGCCACGTCGGCCAAGGGCATGTCCAGCCGCCGCAGCATCGCCACCAGCCGCGCCGTGGCCAGTTGCCGCTCGTCGTAGCGCCGGTAGCCGCTGTGCTCGTCGACGCGGTCGGGCACCAGCACGCCCAGCCGTTCGTACAGCCGCAGTGCCTTCACCGACAGGTGTGCCCGCCGCGCGAACACGCCGATCGACAGCAGCCGGCCGGTGCCGTGCCCGGCACGCCACCGGCCGGACAGCAGTGCGGCCACGTCCTCTCCGTCCACCGCACCATTCTGCTGCCGCCGACGCCGGTCAGGACACCTCGGCCAGCGCGCGTCCCACCTGCGCCAACTGGTCCACGCCGGTGGCGAAGTCGGTGCCGGTCACCATCACCATGACGTGGTCGGCGCCCGCCGCGAGGTGTTCGCGCACCTTGGCCGCGATCGCGGCGGCGTCGCCGTAGCCGATGAGCGCGTCCACCAGCCGGTCGCTCGGCTCGGCGACGTCCTGTGCCGAGTAACCGAGCCGGATCAGTGCCGCGCCGTACGGCGACTCGGGCCTGCCGAGCCGGCCGGCGACCGTCTGCGCCGCGAGCGTGCGCGCCCTCTCCCGGTCGTCGTCCACGACCACGGCCAGCCCCATGATCAGCAGCTTGTCCGGGCCGAGTGCCTGCCGGGCCTGGGCGGTGAACTCCGGCGGCATCATGGCGGGCATCGCGCCGTCGGTGATCTCGCCGGCCA
>DASZXM010000882.1:0-1770 GCA_035546415.1 Pseudonocardiaceae bacterium | reverse complement strand
CGCGGAGAACCGCCCGATCGGCGACGTCACGACGCTCGCCGACTCGGCGGTGATGGACCTGATCTCGGAGGGCCTGCAGAAGGGAGGCTCCGAGGAGTAGGCGTCGAACACTAGTACGATCCGTCTACTCGTTCCTAGCTGAGGGAGAGCAGTGGACACCGCGACGGACACCGTCAACGACTCGGCAGCCGACACGAAAGCCGAGACCGAGACGCCGAACGGCGCTGGTCCGACCAGCGCTGACACCAACCCGGAGCCGGAAGCCCCGAAGCGGGGCAGGCCCCGGAAGCAGAGCACGGCCAAGAAGACCAGGACGGTGGAGTTGATCCTCACCGTCACCGGCACGGCCGACGGCGAATGGCAGGCCGAACTGACGCACAGTGGCAAGCGCGTCGTGCAGGGTCTGCCCATCGCCGCCGCGGCGGTCTCCCGGGCCGCCAAGGAACTCCACCCGGAGATCTACGGCGGAATCGAAACCGTGATCACCGCGGCCCGCGACCAGCACAAGGCGCGGATGGAGGAACTGCAGGCCGAGCTGGACAGGGTCAAGCAGGCGCTCGCTGAGTTGGACGACTAGGCAGCACGCCGACGGAGCCCCGCACCCGAGCCAGGTGCGGGGCTCCGCCACGTTCCGGCCGCATTCCTCCCCGCCGGACGACACGCCGACTCCAGCGGCCACCGACATCGTGCTCGGGGTACTCGCGCAGCACCGCCGACCAGGCGAAAACGGCCGTGCCACCGGCATCCGCGGTCGGCGCGCCTGCCGCCGCCGCGCCGCTGACCAGACGCGGTAGAACCCATCGCGAGTCGAGAAAGGATTCGCGTGGCACGATACCCGGGTGACCAGCGCCCAGCACACCAACGGCACCAGCATCCCGCTGACCGAGGACGACCCGTCGCGCTCGAAGGACAACCAGTCCGTCGGCGCGCTGGTCAAGGACGCCATGACACAGGTGTCGACGCTGCTGCGGGCCGAGGTCGAACTGGCCCGGTCGGAGATCACCGCCGACGTGAAACAGGGCGTGCGGGGCAGTCTGTTCTTCATCATCGCACTGACGATGGTGGTGCTGCTGATGCCGTTCCTGCTGACCACCCTCGCGCTGGTCATCTCCATCTGGCTGCCGATGTCGGCCGGGTTCGGCATCGTCACCGGCCTCATGCTCGTGCTCGCCGCGGCGTTCGGCTTCCTCGGCTACCGGCGGGTGCGCAAGCTGCGCGGTCCGCGCCAGACCATCAGCTCGGTCAAGGACACCGCCGCCGCCCTGAAGCGCCGTGAGTCTGACCAGCCGCGCCAGCTCTGACCTCAAGGTCGTGCGGCCCGCGCCCGACCCGTCCACGGTGCGCATCCCGGGGCCGTGGGCGCACCGGGACGTGTCCGCGAACGGCATCCGCATCCACATCGCGACCCTGGGTGACGGACCGCTCGTGCTGTTGCTGCACGGCTTTCCCGAGTTCTGGTGGGCGTGGCGCCACCAGCTGACCGCCCTGGCCGATGCGGGCTACCGGGCCGTCGCGATGGACCTGCGCGGCTACGGCGACTCCGACAAGCCGCCCCGCGGCTACGACGGCTGGACGCTCGCCGGGGACGTCGCCGGCCTGATCAAGGCGCTCGGCGAGACCAGGGCGCACCTCGTCGGGCACGCCTGGGGCGGCATGATCGCGTGGACCGTCGCCGCGCTGCACCCCCGCCTGGTCCGCTCCGTCACGGCCGTCGCCGCGCCGCACCCGCTGGCGCTGCGGACCGCCGTGCGCCGCAGCGTGCTGCGCCGG
>DASZXM010000881.1:0-5198 GCA_035546415.1 Pseudonocardiaceae bacterium | reverse complement strand
CGGCGGCCAGTTCCTCACCGGTGTCGCCGAGGGCGGCCGCGAACGCCTGCGCGATCCACCTCGGGTGTGCGGTGACGAAGGCCAGATGGTCGATCGGGGCCGTCGCCTTGTCCGGGGCCAGCAGGTCCAGCCACTCCTGCTCGTCGTGTTCGGCCACCCGCCGCAGCACGGCGTTGACGAACCCGGCGACCGGTGAGCCGGCCACGCCGCGTACCAGGTCGACCGTCGCGCCGACGGCCGCGTGTGAGGGAATCCTGGTGCGCAGCAACTGGTAGGAACCCAGCCGCAGCGCGTCCAGCACCATACCGTCCACCGTGGACAGCGGGCGTTCGGTGCAGGCTGCCAGGATCTGGTCCAGCAGGCCCTGGGCGCGGGACGCGCCGTAGGCCAGTTCGGTGGCCAGTGCGGCGTCCCTGCCGGTGATCCGGCGGGCCCGCAGCAGGCCCGGCAGCACCAGATTCGCGTAGGCGTCCCGCTCGCGAACGGCGCGCAACGTGTCCAGGGCCGCCTGCCGCGCCGGGTCCTCGACCGGCGGGCGGGCCGGACCGGACCGGCGCCGCGGTGGGTGCGGGCTGCGTGGCCGGGAGGGCCGGCGGCCCGGCGCGGTCATGCGCTTCTCCTCAGGTCAGTGTCGCCATCACCGGGACGGCTGGCGTCCGGGATCGTGTCCGTGTCGATGCCGGTATCGGCGTCGACGTCGTCGGGACGGGTCACGTCCAGTGTTCCCCCGCCTCGATCCGGGTGCCGCGCGCCCAGTCGGTCGCGGCCATCCGCTTCTTGCCCTGCGCCTGCACCTCACCGAGCCGCACCGGCACGGTGGCGGTGCCGACCAACACCTGTCGGCGCTCCACCCTGATCTCACCAGCCGGCAGCGGATCCGTCGAGACCGGCTCCACCGGTCCCAGCTTCACCCGCTCCCCCCGGAACTCGGCCCACGCACCCGGCTCCGGTGTCACCGACCGGACCAGCCGGTCCACGGCCAGGGCGGGCGCGGTGAAGTCGACGCGGGCGTCGTCGACGGTGACCTTGCCGGCGTACGTCACACCGTCGGCGGGCTGGTCGACGGCCCGCAGCGTGCCGTCCGCGATGCCATCCACTGTGGACAGCAGCAGTTCGGCGCCGGCAACGGACAGCCTTTCCAGCAGGTCACCGGCGGTGTCCCGGTCCCTGACCTGCTCGGTGACCACACCGAACACGGGCCCGGCGTCCAGTTCCTTCACGATCCGGAACGTGGTGGCGCCGGTGATCTCGTCGCCGTGCCGGATCGCGGCCTGCACCGGCGCGGCGCCCCGCCAGGCGGGGAGCAGCGAGAAGTGCAGGTTCACCCAGCCGTGCACCGGGATGTCCAGCGTCGACTGCGGCAGCAGCGCACCGAACGCGACGACCGGGCAGAGGTCCGGCGCCAGTTCGCTCAGCCGTGCCTTGAACTCCGGCGCTCCGGCCTTGGCCGGCGTGAGCACCTCGATACCGTGCTCGTCGGCCAGCGCGCCGACAGGTGAGCGGACCAGGTGACGGCCCCGGCCGGCCGGGGCGTCGGGCCGCGTCACCACAGCGACCACGTCGTGGCGTGGTGATTCGATCAGCGCCCGCAGCGACGGCAGGGCGACTTCGGGTGTACCCGCGAAGACGAGCCGCATCTCAGCGTGCGCCGCCGAACAGCGGATGGGGGCTCTGCTTGATCACGGGGACCCCGCCGTCGAACCACTCGGCCTGCCGGATCTCCTTCATGGCCTGCTTGCGGGTCTCCGGTGTCAATTTGTCAAGGAACAGGACCCCGTCGAGGTGGTCGGTTTCGTGCTGAATGCACCGGGCCAGTACCTCGGTGCCCTCGACCGTGACCGGCTCGCCGTGCTGGTTCCAGCCGGTCGCGACGACGTGCTCGTGCCGCCGGCAGTCCCAGGACAGCCCCGGGATGGACAGGCAGCCCTCCGGACCCTCCTGGTAGCCGTCGCCGATCACGTTCCACGTCGGGTTCACCAAGTGCCCCTCGGCGTCGCCGACGTGGTAGACGAACACGCGCAGGCTGACGCCGATCTGTGGGGCGGCCAGGCCGGCCCCGCCCTGGTCGGTGAGGCTGTCGGTCAGGTCCTTGACCAGGCCGCGCAGCTCCTTGTCGAAGTCGACGACCGGGGCGGCCGGGGTGCGCAGCACGGGATCACCGAAGAGTCGAATGGGCTGGACGGTCATGGTCTCCCTCGGTGGGCCGGTACTGCGAGTGTGCCCGACCAGTCTAGGTGACCGGCCGATGCGACCGACCGCTCACGCGCCCCTCACGCGACGCGCACAGCCGGCTCACAGGTCGGCGTCCACGCCTAACACGGCGACCGACACGCACGCCGCGACGAAGTGGCCGGTGAAGCGGGCCGCGGCGGCGGTGCCCGCGAGGGCGCGGCCGACCGGGGACCTGGCGTGTTCCGGCTGGTGTGTGCTGATGCGGGTGGGCGTGGGCAGTGGCGTGGCGATCGTGCTGGCGATCGTGCTGGCGGTCATCGTGGCTCCTCGTGGGCGGTTGGTCCGACCCGTCCACGATCGCTCGGCGAGGCACCTCTCGGCATCGGTCTGCGGTCGCTTCTGTGTCCGATTCTGGTCGAACGGCCGTCAGACTTGAGGCGTACGGCAACTCAGGGACATCCCTGAGAGTGCTAGGAACGTGGGACGTTGGCAGGCCGGTTCCCGCTCGGACGCCCGGCCGGACCGGGAGTTGTGGCAGCGGGCCGCCGCGGGTGACGAGGCGGCGTTCGCCGAACTGTTCGAGCGGCACGTGCAGGCGGTGTGGAACCACGCGTACCGGCTCACCGGCTCGTGGTCGCTGGCCGAGGACCTCACGTCCGGCACGTTCCTCACGGCCTGGCGCAAGCGCACCGAACTGACGCTCACCGGGGACAGCGCGCTGCCGTGGCTGTACACGGTCGCCGGCAACCTGGCCCGCACGGAGTTCCGCAGGTGGAGCCGCTTCCAGCGAGCCCTGCGCCGGGTGCCGGCGGCGGTGGCCGAACGCGACCACGCGGACGACGTCGCCGAACGCGTCGACGACGACGAGCGGCTGCGCACGGTGCTGGCGGCGGTGCGCACGCTGCCCAGAGCGGAGCGCACGGCGGTGGAGATGTGCCTGCTGGGCGGCGTGTCGACGACGGACGCCGCGGCGGCACTGGGCATCAGCCCGGTGAGCGTGCGCGCCCAGATCTCCCGCGCCCGCAAGCGGCTGCGCGGCCTGCTGCCCGGGGAGGATCAGCCGTGAGCCCGCGGCCGCCGGATCGCGATCTGCCGCCGGAGGTGCGGGAGAGGTTGCGGTCGGCCGTCGTGTCGGGCCTGGACACCACGCCGAGGCGGTCGGTCCGCGGTCCGGTGGCCGCCGCGTTCGCGGTGGTCCTGCTGGTGACGGGTGGTGTGCTGGCGGCCCGACTCCCCCGGCACGGCGGTACCGCGGCGTCGGTGAGCACGGTGACCGCTGCCCAGCCGGCCGATGTGCGGCGCTGCGCGAGTGCTCTCGACGCCGCCGGACCGGCCGGGACCTGGGCGGACGCCACGACGTGGCGGCGGGTGTTCCAGGTGTCCGACGAGGGCCGGCACGTGACCGCGCTGCTCGTGAACAGCAGGCCGATGTTCTGCGAGACGACGCTGACCACCGTCACCGTGTCCGCTCCTGCCTGGTCGGCCGGAGTGCCCGCCGACGCGCCTGCGGCCGCGCTGCTGGGCAGCGACGACGGTGTGGTGGCCGGCGTCGTGCGGCCCGGCGCCCGCGGTCTCGTCGTGACCTTCCACGACGGCAACGGTTCCCACCGGCGGACCGCCACGGTCGCCGACGGCCTGTTCGTGGCGTTCGGGCCGCCGCACGGCGTGCGACACAGCACGGTCACGGTGAGCGTGACGGACGTGGCGTCCAGCAGGCCCGCGCCCGCGGCGTGGTCGCAGCCGCTCGCCACGCCGGCGCCGGTGGTGTTCCGCACCGACCGGCCGGAACACGGCACGGCCGACGACCCGTGTGTCGAGCTGTCCGCCGGGCGGGGTGGACCGGTGCTGGACGCGGGCGGTTGGCGCGGTGGCGCCGCCGTGGGTGACGCGGTCGTCGACTACGACAGCGCGGCGGGCGCGCTGTGCGACAAGCAGCACGGCGGGACACCGGAGTTCAGCTATCTGGGTCCGCCGCCGGCGACGGGCAGGATGCCGTTGCTGGTGGCGTACGAGAGGAACACCGACACCGGGCTCGTCCTCGCCGGACTGGTGGCGCCCGACGTGGGCAGGGTCGAGTTCACGACCACGTCCGGCGCCGGCAGCGCGCGGCTCATCGGTCCGACGTTCGCCGTGGCACTGGACGTGCCCGGCGACGCGCGCGATGTCCGCGTGGCCGTGGTGGACCGGTCGGGCGACCTGATCTACCACGGCGCGCTGCCGACGCCGGTCGAAGAAGGCTGAATTCAAAGATCGCAGGAATCCAGCCCGACCTTGGTCGGTTCAACGAACCGTTTGCCGATCCCGTTCACGAATCGACAGGAAAATGGAAACAGTAGAGTCGCGGCCCGCGTTCGACACGCTGATGTGCTTGTGCAGCAACGGAAACCAGCGGTGGCCGCCTAGATACGGCTGGGCAAACGCCCTACGCCTCTCAGATACCCCGAGGGCACCGGTACAGGGCGGTCGACGTGTGCGAGCGGACGCTCTTGCGCATCTTTTACCTCCCTGCTCTCCTCGTCGGTCAGCCCCAATATGCCATGAATCGGGGAACGTCGCAACGCAATTCCTACACCAGCTCCGGTGGATCGAGCCGGATACGCACCGGATCGGGTTCCTTACGCGCCGTGCGAACCTTCAACGCGTCGAACAGCGCCGTGGCGAGTTCGCGGCCGCGTTCCCGAGGTGCCCGCACGAGGGCCCGTTCGCGTTCCTCGCCCTGGCCCGTCAACGGAACCGGGCCGAGCACGTCGAACTCGTCGGGCAGTCGGACGGACAGCAGGAAGTCGGCGAGCGCGGCCGGCGTGCCGTCCACGGCGGCCATCCGCATCGCCGGCGGGAAGCCGAGTTCGGTGCGGGCGGCCAACTCCTGGCGCGCGTGCCACACCGGGTCCCAGCGCACCAGCGCCTGCACGGGTGCCAGTGACGACTCGGCCATCACGACGACCCGGCCGCCGTCGGGTCCGGGACGGACCAGTGCGGCGGCGGTCATCCAGCGCCGCAGTGCCTCCTCCGTCGCGCGCAGGTCC
>DASZXM010000880.1:0-1631 GCA_035546415.1 Pseudonocardiaceae bacterium | reverse complement strand
TACCGCGCGGTCATGCGGGAGTGGCTGGTCGGGGACACGGCCGCCGGGTCGCCGGTGCACCGGTTGGAGACCGGTGAGCTGTCCGGGCCGGAGTTCGAGCGGGCGCTGGCCGCGCGGCTGCTCACCGCGCACGGCGCGGCGGTGGTGGCCGAGGGGTTGCTGGCGCGGATGTTCGCCGGCATGGTCGTCGACCCGGTGATGCTGGAGCTGATCGCCGAACTGCGGGCCACCGGCGTGCGGGTGGGCCTGCTGTCCAACAGTTGGGCCAACGACTACCCGGCCGACGTGCTGGAGCTGTTCGACCCGGTGCTGATCAGCGGTGAGGTGGGGCTGCGCAAACCGGACCCGCGGATCTTCCGGCTGTTGCTCGACCGGCTCGGACTGCCCGCCGAGCGGGTGGTGTTCGTCGACGACGTCGCACCCAACGTCGCGGCGGCGGCCGAGCTCGGTATCCATGCCATCGCGCACGTGGACGCCGTGACCACCCGGGACGCGTTGCGTGCGCTGGTGCCCGTGAAGGATGTGACCGCGTGACCGAACTGCCGGGTCTGGACACCGACCGCCTGGACGCCTACCTGGCCACTGCCCTGCCCGGGCTGGTGACCGGGCCGCTGTCGGCCGAACTGGTGGTGGGCGGGCGGTCCAACCTGACCTACTACGTGACCGACGGCGCCACCCGGTGGGTGCTGCGTCGCCCGCCGCTGGGGCACGTGCTGCGCACGGCGCACGACATGGGCCGGGAGTTCCGGGTGCTCTCGGCGCTGGCCAAGACGACGGTGCCGGTGCCCGCGACGATCCACCTGTGCGCCGACCCGGAGCCGATCGGCGCACCGTTCTACCTGATGGAGTACGTGCCGGGGGTGGTGATCCGGTCCAAGGCGGTGTGCGAGGACACGCTCACCCCGGCCGGTACCACGGCTGTGGTGGAACAGCTGGTGGACGTGCTGGCCGAGCTGCACGGCGTGGACGCCGACAGTGTCGGCCTCGGTGACTTCGGCCGCCCGGAGGGGTACCTGCACCGGCAGGTCCGGCGGTGGCGCACCCAGTTGGACGCCTCGCGCAGCCGGGACGTGGCCGGTATCGACGAACTGCACGACCGGTTGGCCGCGTCCGTGCCGGTGTCCCGGCGTACCGGGCTGGTGCACGGCGACTACCGGTTGGACAACGTGATCGTCGACCCGGCCGCGCTGGCGATCGCCGGCGTCCTGGACTGGGAGATGGCCACGCTGGGCGACCCGCTGGCCGACGTGGGCCTGTTCGTGGTGTACACGCGGGCCCGGTCGCCGGAGGACCAGCTGATCACCGGGGACGTGGTCGCGTCGGCCGGGTTCCCGCCCAGCGACACGTTGGTCGCGCGCTACGCCGAGCGAACCGGCGCGGACCTGTCCGACCTGGCCTGGTACGTCGGGTTGGCATGTTTCAAGCTCGCCGTGGTGCTGGAGGGCATCCACTACCGCTTCACGCAGGGCAAGACCGTGGGCGCCGGGTTCGACGAGATCGGCGCACGGGTACCGGGCCTGGTCGGCGAGGGTCTGGCCGCGCTGACCGGAGAGGAGAGCCTGTAATGGATTTCGCATTCGACGAGCGCACCGAGCAGCTGCGCGAGCAGCTGACCGCCTTCATGGACGAGC
>DASZXM010000879.1:0-6866 GCA_035546415.1 Pseudonocardiaceae bacterium | reverse complement strand
GGCGTCGTCGTTCCGTGCCGACCTCACCGTGCAGCACGCCGGCCTCGGCCTGCTCGCGCTGACCAACACGTCCAAGCGGGCCGTCACCGTGCGCGGCTGGCCGACGCTGTCGTTCCTCAACGCCGCCAACGAGACCGTGTCCGTGCCGGTACACAAGGTGGCGATCCCCGGCGCCGGGCCGTCCATCACCATCGGGCCGGGCGAGACCGCGTTCGCCGGCGTGCAGTGGACCGTCGGTGACAAGGCGGACCCGAAGACGTTCGTCGCGACGACGGTGCGCATGACCCCGCCCGGCACCATCGGTTGGGTCGACGTCCACATCATCGGCACCGACGGCGAGCCGGACGGCTACCCGGAGTTCGACATCACCGCCGCCAAGATCGGCACGTTGCAGCCGTCCTCGCAGGGCGTCCTCGTCTTCTAAAGCCGTGTCTTCTAAAGCCGTTCGACATTGTCGGCTTCGCCGATCCACGGGTAGCCGGCATCCCGGGTAGCGTGAATCCGTCCGGGTGTTCGAGGACATGCAGGAGGCGACTCGTGGTCAACCGGAAGCCGGAAACGGCGCAGCCGACGGGCACGGGGCCCGGGGTCTTCGGCGCTCGACTCGGGCCCGCCGACCGCGAGGAGGCCTGGCAGCGCCTCAGTTCCGAACAGTTCGACATCGTCGTCATCGGCGGTGGTGTCGTCGGCGTCGGGACCGCGCTGGACGCGGCCACCAGGGGCCTGCGGGTCGCGCTGGTCGAGGCGCGGGACTTCGCGGCGGGCACGTCGAGCCGGTCCAGCAAGCTGTTCCACGGCGGGCTGCGATACCTCGAACAACTGGAGTTCGGCCTGGTCAGGGAGGCGCTGCGGGAGCGTGAGCTGATGCTCACCCGACTCGCGCCGCACCTGGTCAAACCGGTCAGCTTCCTCTACCCGCTCACGCACCGGTTCTGGGAACGGCCGTACACGGCGTCCGGCCTCGTGCTCTACGACACGATGGGCGGCGCCCGGTCCGTGCCCGGACAGAAGCACCTGACCAGGGCAGGCGCGCTGCGGATGTTCCCCGCGTTGAAGCGCAGCGCGCTGATCGGTGGCGTGCGGTACTTCGACGCGCAGGCGGATGACGCGCGCCACACCCTGACCGTCGCACGGACGGCCGCGCACTACGGGGCCGTCGTGCGGACGTCGACGCAGGTGACCGGGTTCATCAAGGAAGCCGACCGGGTGTCCGGTGTGCGCATCCGGGACGCCGAGGACGGTCGGGAGGCGGACGTCCTGGCCGGTGCGGTCGTCAACTGCACGGGCGTGTGGACCGACGAGATGCAGCAGCTGTCCGGCAGTCGCGGGCGGTTCCGCGTGCGGGCCAGCAAAGGCGTGCACATTGTGGTGCCGCGTGACCGGATCGTCGCGGAAAGCGGACTGATTCTGCGCACGGAGAAATCTGTGCTGTTCGTCATCCCGTGGCGTAACCACTGGATCATCGGCACGACCGACACCGACTGGCACCTCGACCTGGCACACCCGGCCGCGACGAAGGCGGACATCGACTACCTGTTGGACCACGTCAACTCCGTGTTGGCGACACCGTTGACACACGACGACATCCAGGGCGTGTACGCCGGACTGCGGCCGCTGCTGGCCGGCGAGAGCGAGGAGTCCTCGAAACTGTCCCGCGAGCACGCGGTCGCGCGCGTCGCTCCCGGGCTGGTGGCCATCGCGGGCGGGAAGTACACGACATACCGGGTGATGGCAGCGGACGCCGTGAACGCCGCGGGTGCCGAGTTGTCCGGACGGTTGCAGCCGTCGATCACGGACAAGGTGCCGCTGCTGGGCGCGGACGGGTACCACGCGCTGGTCAACCAGGCCGACCAGCTGGGCGCGCGATACGGGCTGCACCCGTATCGCATCCGGCACCTGCTGGACCGGTACGGGTCGCTGATCCACGAGGTGCTGTCGCTGGCCGAAGCCGATCCGGAACTGTTGAAGCCGGTGCCGGCCGCGCAGGACTACCTGATGGTGGAGATCGCCTACGCGGCCAGCCACGAGGGTGCGATGCACCTGGAGGACGTGTTGACCCGGCGGACGCGCATCTCGATCGAGTACCCGCACCGGGGCGTGGACTGCGCGGAGGCAGTCGCGCGGCTGATGGCCGGCCTGCTCGGGTGGGACGACGCGACGGTGGCGCGGGAGGTCGAGACCTACTCGGAGCGGGTGCTGGCGGAGCGGGAATCGCAGACGGAGCCGGACGACCAGTCGGCGGACGCGCAGCGGAAGAAGGCTCCGGAGATTCGGGAGCACTTGGTCGCGGGCTGAGTGCCGGGGCTGGCGCTGAAGACTTGGACTGGGCTGGCGCCTGGGGCTGGACTGGGCTGGGGCTGGGGCTGGGCTGGGCTGAGGTCTTGCGGCGGTGGCTTTGCTGGCCGGTTTTTGGCGGCGGCTGTTGCGGCTGCGGTTTGGCACCTGCGACGTCACTGGCGGGCATGTGCTGGGTACCCGGTGGGCGGAGGTGGGCCGCGGGGGTGACGGGCGTGTCGTCGGTTCGGCGAGGGGGTCTCGCTGAGCGGTCGACACGCCGGAGGATTGCGGCGGCTGGGTCGCTGAGCGGTCGACACGCCCGGGGATTGTGGGGCCTGGGTCGCTGAGTGGACGACACGCCGAGGATGTGGCGGTGGGTCGCTGAGCGGTCGACACGCGCCGGGGGTTGCGGCGGCTGGGTCCCTGAGTGGACGACACGCCGGGGGTTGTGGCGAGTGGTGGACGCGCCGGGCTGGTGGCAGGCGGGCTCGCTGGGGGTCGACACGCGCGGGTATTGGCGGCTTGCTTCGGTGTGTCGTCGGTTGGGCGAGAGGTTTCTCGGTGTGGGGTCGACACGCCCGGGCCGGTGGTAGGCGGGCTGGCTGGGGGGTCGACACGCGCGGGGATCTGCGGGTTTGTTTCGGTGTGTCGTCCGTTGGTTGAGGGTTTCTCGTTGGGAGGTCGACACGCGCACGGGGTTGCGGGGACGTACATCGGCGTGTCGTCGCTTCGGGGAGGTTCGCGGCCGTGCGTGATGGCTGCGGCGAGGGCGTGGTGGGGGTGCCGGCGACCGTTAGTGGAGGCGGTCTTCGGCGGCTGACCGTGTGACGTTTGCCAGCAGGTCCGTTAGTTGTTGGATCAAGAGTCTGTTGTCGGCTGGGGAGATCGTGCTCCAGGTTTGGCCGTCGTCGGCCTTGGCTCTCAGCTGTAGGTATCTGCCGGCGTCCGTGTCGAAGAAGCCGACCACGTGCGGGGCTCTTCTGCGGTGGCCCCACCTGGTTCTCGCCGACGCGCCGAACTGGCCCTGCCGTCGTACCCCCGTGACCATGCCACGCAGGATCGTCGCGTCGCGCAAACGCGTGTTCTGGCGGCACAGCTCCAGTTCGAACTCCTCCGGGGTCGACGCGTTCGCCGCTGCCGCGTCCAGGTCCTCGCTGCGGACCGTGATCGACTCGCCGGGGCCCGGGCCGACCACCGGGAGCACCGACAGCGCCTCCCTGGCCAGGCCGGTGACCGGGGCCTCCGACAACATCAGTCCGCGTTTCGACAGCATCGCGAACACCGCGTCGTCACCCTTGGCCGCGACCAGCAGCCGAACACCGCGCGTGGCGCCGAACCGGCCGTCGATTTCCTGGTCCGGGCTCTCCAGCAGGCGCAGCAGGTGCTCCAGCCGCGCGTCGACCTCCAGACGGCGGCCCAGGCCACGCTTCTCCAGCGCCTGCCACACCTCGGCCGTCAACTGACGGCGTTCGGTGTACGTCCGGCCCGGCGACGGCACCGTCAGCACGAGCGGCATGTCCGCCAGGCGCAGGTGTTCCCACAGCACGTCGAACTCCAGCGCGGAGATCGTGATCGGCTCACCCACCGGGGTGGCACCGAGGTCCGCGCCCAGCACGCCCGTCACCTGCGCTGTCTGCTCTCGCCGATCACCGGCGGCGAGTACGTCTGTCCCGCTCCGTAGATGTCGTCCGCTTCGAGCAGGTATTTCGACTCGTGGAGCTGGTCGTCGGGTTCCCGTTCGCCGTCGGGTCGGCGGGCGACCGGGACGACCGCGCCGGGGAACGCCGAATGCCTGTCCGGAGTGGGCGCGAACACCGCGCCGGAGGACCTGCGGTCCCGGTCGGACATCGCCGCCGACGGCGCCGTCGCGCCCGCGCTGGACGGACTCGTCGACTCGCCGATCACCGGTGCACTCACGACCGGCCGGTCAGCGGGAACCGCACGGTACTCACCTGCGGGCGACGGCGAGGTCGCGGACACCCCGGACGGCGTCGCGGACACCCCGGACGACGCCGAGGACGATCCGGACATTCCAGACGGGGACGTCACCACTGACGGTGGCACAGACACGTGTGCCGCCTCCTCGTCCGGCGCCGCCGTGATCACGTGATCCTCGGGACCCGCTTCCGTGGCTTTCGGCGCCACCGCACGGGTGGCCGTCGAGCCGGACCCACGCCGTGGCGTCGAGCGGACCGGCGGCGTCTCACCCGCCGGCCGTCCCTCGAACGCCGAGGAGCGGCCGTGGAAGTCGAAGCCGGACGACCGCCGCACCGCCACGCCGGTGATCGGTGCGGTGTCCACCACCAGCTTCGGTGGTTCACCGAAGTCGCCCAACGTGTTGGTGTTGTCGTCGGTCGCCGCCTCGTACTGCGCCATCACCTGGAACGCCCGCTGCGCCGCCGCGTGGCTGGCCAGTTCGGTGACCTCGTAGTCCATCTGCGCCGTGATCAGCTGGCCGATCGGGCTCTGTTGCGGCACGTCGATCGGCGCCGGCATGTCGGCCCTGGCCTTCGCCAGCAGGTCACCCTGCAGTTCCACGCTGGCACGCATCACGTCCGCCGCCGTGGACGCCTGTGCGGCCCACTCGCCGAGCGGGCCGAGGGCGCCCCGCGCGCTGTCCGCCGCGTCACCGACCCACGTCGCCCCGGACGCGGTCACGCCCGCGTTGATGTCCTGCTGGATGTCCGACAGCGCGCCGGACATGCTCGACCACGTGTCGGCGACGGTGCCCGCGGCCGCGCTGCCCGGACCGGAGTGGAGCATGTCGTACAGCTCCTGGTGGCCGTAGCCCTGCCACCTGGCGCCTCCGTCTCGACCCACGTGCGGTTCCCTCCCGTCCGGCCCGCGGTTCAGCCTCCGGCGGCTCTGAACGAGTCGCTGTTGTCGGACTCGACGATCCGGTACTCCTCGGCGACCTGCGTCAACGCGTCGGACGCCGACTTCAGCTGCCGCTGGTAGGCGCGCAGTGCGTCCAACGCCGAACCCGTGCCGTCGACCGAGTGGTCGTTGAGGTCCGTCGCCGCGTTCGCGCTGACCGGGTCACCGGCCCACGGGCTCACCCGCACACCGCTCATGGCCAGGTCGATCTGCACGTCCAGCTTGGCCAGCGCGTCGTTGAACACCTTGCGCAGGTGTGGCACGGCCTCCCGGTCCACGCGCAGCGTCGCGTGACCGGTCAGCGCCGCGACCTCCCGGGGCAGCTGACCCGAGCCGGTGGTGCTCGACGGCACGGCGACCTCCTGGGCATGCGCGAGTGTGGGTCCACTCTAGCCACCGCCCGTGATGGCGACATGAGCCAACGGTGAACAACCCTCGGGTGGCGGAATCGTTGTCGAGACAGGTCACCGAGGGTCAGATCAGTGGTCGCGGGGGGTGTCGGGTCGTCCGATCCGGGGACTCTGCGTCACCCACGTGCCTTCAGACTGGTCACCGCGGCCTCCGCGACGCGCTGCGCGCCGAGGCACAGCGTGTTCTGCGGCAGCGGCGGGTCGTTGCCGCCGTCCCGGAAGAGCACGTCCAGGAACTGGTCCTGCCCGGTGTCGACCTCGACGTTGCACGCGTCGTCCAGTCCGGGCGTGCGCACCACGAGGGCCGGGTAGCCGGCGACGGTCACCGGTTGGGTCTGCACCTGCGCCTCGTCGGACAGCCACACGTCCACGCCCATGTCCAGCACCAACGCCAGCCGGGCCTCCGTGCCGCTCTCGATGCCCCGGATGCTGCACGCCTGGGCGTGGTCGAATTCGGGGTCGGCGTACGACGTCGGCGGTGAGTCGAGGCTCAGGCTCTCCCGCTGTGCGGGCGTGAGGATGGAGCACGGCCGGACGCCGGTCAGTGACAGCGTGCCCGGCCGCGGCGGCAGTGACGGTGTGGTCGACGTCGTGATGCCCGGCTCCGATTTGGGCGCCGGTGTGGCCTGGCCGGGTTCGCTGGCGGTGAAGATCGGCGACCTGGTGCTGGTCAGCGCGACACCGACCACGACGACGAGAGCGACGCCGATCGCGGCGATCAGACGACCCAGGTGGGGGGTCCACACAGTCGGGTACCGTAGCGGCATTCCGCGACGCCGGATACATCCGGTGCGCGCCTGGTCACTCCAGGCGGAGCGTGTGCACCACCAGGCCGTCGCGGGTGCCCTGCCGGACGAAGCCGAGCTTGCCGGCCACCTTCGCGGACGCCGTGTTGTCGACGGCGTGCACGTACTCGACCAGTCGCAGGCCCAGTGCCGCCGCACCGAACCGCAGCGCCGCACCCAGTGCCGTGGCGGCAACGCCCTTGCCCCGCCACTCCGGCATCACCCAGAGGCCGGCCTCGGCGTGGCGCCAGTCCGGTGTCAGGCGGATCAGGTCCACCTCACCGACCAGCGCGCCGGTGGTCGGCTCGGCAACGGCCCACGAGCAGCGCTCGCCGTCGACCCACTCGCCGGCCCGCCGGGCCACGTAGTCCGTGGCGCCTGCCATGTCGTCGATGCGCCAGCGCGTCACGAACCGGCGCATGTCGACATCGGCGAAAGCGTCCACAAGGGAGTGTCGATCGTCGATGTGGTCGTCGGCGCGCAGTTGCCGCAGGTAGTAGGACCCCGCGTTGATCTC
>DASZXM010000878.1:0-3365 GCA_035546415.1 Pseudonocardiaceae bacterium | reverse complement strand
CGACGCGTTGCCCGTCGGCGTGCCCGTCGTCGTGCTGGAGCCGTCGTGCGCGGCCGTGTTCCGCTCCGACGCCGTCGACCTGCTCCCGGACGATCCGCGCACCGCGCGGGTCGCGGCGTCGGTGCGCACGCTGGCCGAACTGCTGTCCCAGACGCCGGGATGGTCGCCGCCCGCGCTGACCGGTGTCCGGGGCATCGCGCAGCCGCACTGCCACCACCACGCGATCCTGAACTGGCAGACGGACGCGACGCTGCTGGCCGACGCGGGCGCGGACATCGAGCGGGTCGCCGGCTGCTGCGGCCTCGCCGGGAACTTCGGCGTGGAGCGGGGACACTACGAGGTGTCCCGCGGCATCGCGGAGACGTCCCTGCTACCGGCGGTCCGCCGGACCGGCCCCGGCGAGGTGATCCTCGCCGACGGCTTCTCCTGCCGCACCCAGCTCGCCGAGCTGGCCCAGCGCACCGGTGTCCACCTCGCCGAGCTGCTCGCGGCCCACCTGGACGAAGCGGAGGGCGGCTCGTAGATCGGCGTCGGCGCGCACGGACGCCCGGTACAGGCGCCCGTCGCGGTCCACGGCGAACACCGACACGCGGTCCGGCCGTGCCGTGGTGACGGCCACGACGCGCGGGACCGGCTCGACCCGGGTCCAGTCGGTTCCCGCGCGGCCGGTGCGCCAGAGGGTACCGTCGGTGCCGGCGCCGAACACGGCCAGCTCCTGCCCGGCCACGGCCGCGACGGAGTTCAGCGCGGGCGCGTCGACGTACGGCGTCCAGCGCTGCCAACCACGCGCCGTCCGCTCGTTGTGGTGGACCACGCCGGAGTCGTCCAGCAGAAACGCCTGTGGCTGCCCGCCTGCCGGCCGCGCCACCGTCACGGCGGCCGTGCGGGCGGGCGGCTTGCCGACGTTCCTGGTCCAGGGCAGCCACACGCCGCCCGGTGTGAGCCGGCAGTGCGACAGGGAGTCGTCGACGCCGACACCGAAGACCTCCACTCCGCCTTCCAGGCCGGCGCACGCGGCCACCGAGCGCATCGCGGCCGGGGCACGGTTGAAGTGCGCCGTCCAGCCGTCGGCCGGGCGGCAGGTGTGGTGCAGTGTGCCGTCGACACCGATCCCGAAGATCTCCGGCCGACCGGACGGGTCCACCGCGACGGTCACCGATCGCAGCGCCGGAGTGCCGCCGAAGCCCTGCCAGGAGTCGTTGACCCACAAGCGATACACATGGTCGCCGGCACGGGCGTACACGTCCGTGCCGGTCACGGCGAGCCGGGTCTCCCCCGCCCCGATCCGCGTGCTGTGCAGCACGGTGCCGGTGGCCGGGTGCAGCTGGAACACCGTGCCGTCGGCGGCGGCGAACAGCCTGCCGCCCGCACCCGCGACGTGCACCGGGCCGGTCGCGATCGGCGTCGACCAGGCGGGCTTGTGCCAGTTGCCGGACAGGTCCATGGCGTGCACGTGGCCGTGCACACCCGCGTACAGCCGCACGCCGTCGGTGCACAGCCGGGTCTCGTGGTCGGCGTCCGCGTCCGCGCGGTACGGGGTCAACAGGTAGTCGTGGACCGTCCGCCCGGTCTCCGGGTCGCGTTCGTAGATCCAGCCGTTGTCACCGACGTACCGGGTGGTGCTGCCGGCCGGTGCGATCGCGTCGAACCCGGGGTCCGGGCACCGGACGGCGGCGAACGCCTGGTCGCGCGAGACCAGACCGACATGGACCGAACCGGCGTCGACCTGGCCGGCGATCCGCCCGCAGCGGTCGCGCAGGCCGTCGTTCCAGGTCCGCAGGTCGACCACGGCGTCGGGGGTGCCGCCCGCGTGTGTCGGGAAGTGGTCGCGGATCAGGTCGACGGTGATGGCCGTGCCACCGGTGTCCAGGATGTCCCGCAGCGCCTGCCGGGACAGCGCGGCCACCGGCGCGGCGGCCGACGGACCGGTGCGGAACGGTTCCGGCCGGGCGGGCGAACTGGCCCACAGCGGTTCGGCCCCGAGGACGTCGCGCACCCGGTCCACCGCGAGCCGGACGGCCGGATCGGCGAGGAACTCCAGATGCTCCTGGTAGGCGGCGGCGAGTCCGCGCGGGCCGGGCAGGACGCCGCTGCGCGCGATCCGCTCGGCCAGGTCGCTCTGCTCGTGCACGGTCTGCGGGTCGTCCACCGGGCCGTCGTGGTCGCCGTCGTGAAACAGCCACTGGCTGACCAACATCGTGTTCACCAGGTGGCCCGCGGCGAACGAGTCGTGCAGGAAGTGCTCGGCGTACCCGTGGTACACCCAGGCCTGCCGGGCCAGGGCGGGGCTGCGATGGGCGGCGAAGGACTGCCGGGCCAGGGCCCGGGCGATGACGTGCGACGCCTGCCAGCGGTGCCGCGAGTAGGGCGCGCTGTGGCAGGCGCCGCGGGCGAGCAACGCATGGTAGCGGTCGGCGCCCAGGCAGGCGGTCAGCTCGTCGAGATCGTCGGCCGCGCCGGGAAACGTCACCGCACGGCCGGTGAGGTCGCCGAACGCCTGGTGGCGGATGTGCTGCAGCATCGGCACGAGAACGTCCCGGCCAGCGGAGTCCAGGGCGGGTGTGTTGGCCAGGTAGTCGGGCAGTGCGGTGAGTTCGCCGTAGGTGACCACGACGTCGTCCGGGCCGAGCGTCAGCGTGCGGACCTCCGGAAACCGCTCGGTGATGGCCGCTTCCGGCACCTCGGGCGTGTCCCGCCACAGCGCGAGCAGGTCCGCCCGGCGCGCGGCCGACACGGCGTCGCCGAGGAGGAGGTGCTCGAACGACCGCATGACGATCTCCTTCACGCGCGGTGTCGCCGTTCACTGACCGTGCGCCGCTGTGCGCCGGTCCCCAGTGGAGTGTGCGGCGCCCGGTGTGCGGGCGCGTCAGGGTCGGCACCCTGACGTTTGCCGTCGGCGGTGTCCGACGCGTGGATTCCGCGGCGGTGGGGAATGCTGGTCGCGTGATACCCGTCCACGACGTCAACCCGCTACGGCGCGTACCGATCGTCACCTATGTCCTGATCGCCGCGAACGTCGTGGTGTTCCTGCTCGAACCGGCGGCCGCGCACTCGCTGTTCGGCGGCACGACCGCCGCGCAACTCTGCGACCTGCAGGCGTTCTTCGAGCGGTGGGGCGCCGTGCCCAAGGAACTGTTGAGCGGCCACGTGTCCGGGCTGGTGCCGACCGGGCAGGCGACGGTCACCCGGTCCGGGGTGGCGTGCTTCCTCGGCCGCGCCGACTACTCGAAGGCGCCCGCGCTGTCCGTGCTGACGGCGATGTTCGTGCACAGCAGTTGGTCGCACCTGCTGGGCAACATGCTGTTCCTGGGGATCTTCGGCAACAACGTCGAGGACCGCATGGGCCGCGGCTGGTACGTGCTGTT
>DASZXM010000877.1:0-11010 GCA_035546415.1 Pseudonocardiaceae bacterium | reverse complement strand
GACTCCAACGGAACCCGCATCGGCCTGATGCCGGTCGCGTACGGCCCGCTGACCGCGCTGGGCGTCATCGCCGGCACGGTGGGCTGGGCGGTCGTCCGCCGCCGCACGACCCGCCCGCGAGCGGTGCTACGCGTGCTGGTCCCCGCCGTGGTCGCGGTGTCGCTCGTCCCCGGCGGCATCCTGCTCGCGGTCGGCGACAGCCCCGGCAACGTGGGCGGCCTGTGGGTCATGCACCTGGTGGTGGCGGTCCTGACGGTGGCGATGGCCGGCCGCGTCCTTCCGTTGCCGGACAACAGTCCTGCCCGTCGGCACGGGATCGGCGTACGCGCTGGCCTGTAGGTCGAACAGGGTGCGGTACCGGGTGCCCGTGGCCATCAGCTCGTCGTGCGTGCCCTGCTCGACGATCCGGCCCTCGTGCAGGACCAGGATGCGGTCGGCGCGGCGGATGTTGGCCAGGCGGTGGGTGACCAGGATCGTGATCCGGCGGGCGCCGTTGTGACTGGTCGCCGCGCGCAGGCCCGCGAACGCCTTCGCCTCCGCCTTGGCGTCCAGCGCGGCGCTGGGCTCGTCGGCCACCAGCACGTCGGCGTCCCGGTAGATGCCGCGGGCGATGGCCAGGCGCTGCCACTGGCCGCCGGACAGGTCCTGGCCCTCGCTGAAGTCGCGGGACAGCACGGTTTCCGGCCCCTTGGGCAGGGAGTCGATCAGCTCACCGGCGCCGGA
This sequence comes from Pseudonocardiaceae bacterium, assembly GCA_035546415.1. Taxonomy (GTDB): domain Bacteria; phylum Actinomycetota; class Actinomycetes; order Mycobacteriales; family Pseudonocardiaceae; genus DATEPR01. The sequence goes on along the minus strand of DASZXM010000877.1, from coordinate 10,287 downwards.
CAGGTCGACGGCCGTGTGCCAGCGAACGGGGTCGTCGACCTCCAACCGTCCGATCCGGACGTTTGTCCGCGCCGTCGTGGGCCACTGGGCCGGCTGCTGGGCGATCAGCGCGACCCGCGAGTACACCGACTCCGCGTCCAGCGTCGCGACGTCCCGGTCGTTCCACGTCACCGTGCCCTCGGTGGCCAGATACAGCCCGGTGATCAGCTTGCCCAGCGTGGTCTTGCCGGACCCGTTCTCGCCGACCAGCGCGACGATCTCGCCCGCGTGCAGTGTCACGTCGATGTCCCGCAGCGCGGGCGCGGGCTGGCCCGGGTACGTGAACGACACCCCGTGCAGGCCGATCGTGTGCGGCGGTTCGGTGAGCGCGTGCGTGGCCGCAGGCCGGCGCCGGGCCGCGGCCTCGTCGTGCAGCTGCCGCAGGAAGCCCAGGTAGAACGACTCGCTGTACACGCGGTTGACGGTGTTCAGCGTGCCGGACAGCGCCGATGACGCGGTCCGCATGGCGATCGCCGCCGTGCCGGCCAGCGCCAGTGCCAGCGTGCCCGAGTACAGCAGCAGGCCGAGCACGACGTACGCGATGGCCGTGCCGATGCTGGACATCACCTGTCCGACAAGGGAGATGACCGTCTGCCGGCGGCGCAGCCGCAGCGCGTTGCGCAGCTGGTCGTGCGACAGGGCCACGTACTCGCGCAGGATGTGCGGTGTGACCGTGTAGGCGTAGCGTTCGGTCGCCTGCTGTCGCTCCTCCAGCAGCCCGCCCAGGATCGACATCTGCCGGCGCTGCGGGGCGTTGGTCAGGAAGTTGGCGTACGTCAGCCGTGCCGCGCGGCGCGCCGACCACGCGTCCACCCCGGCCACCACCAGCAACGCGGGTGCCAGCAACGGTTGCAGCAGACCGACGGCGACCAGCGCGGCGACCACCGACACCAGGCTGGACACCACCGTGGCCACGCCGTTGATCGTGGTGCTGATCGCGCCGATCGCACGGTCGCCGGTCTGCCGCAGCAGGTCCAGGAAGTCCGCGTCGTCGAACGCGATCAGGTCGACCGACGCGATCTCCCGCTTCAGGTCCAGGTCGGCGGTCAGGGCCACGCGGGGAATGAGCGCGCCCTGGGCCGCCTGGGTGGCCGCGGCGAGCCCGCTGCGCGCCGCATAGGCGAGCACGACCACGGCGAGCGCCGGCAGTGCCGCCACCACCCTGGTCGGCGTCGGTCCACCCAGGAGCAGCCGGTTGAACACGTTGGACGTGGCGAGCAGGCCGAACGTGGTCGTGACGCCGGACCCGGCCTGCGTCAGCACGGTCAGCAGCGTCAGCCGGCGCGAACTGCGCCAGACCAGTCCGACCGTCGCCGCGACGGTGGCCGGGAACGCGCGCAGGGACTGCCATCCGTTGGCTTCCAGATGGCGACGGGCCCACTTCGGTTGTTCGGCCACCGCGGGCCCCACCAGAAAGGGCCGTTGGTGGTCGGGATCGGTCACCGCGTGAGTGTGGGGGACGGCCGAGGACGGCCGCATCCGGATTTTCCCCCGATCTCGACCCTGAGTCGTCAGTCCGCCGGTTCGGTGGCGTACCGGCGCATCGCGCGCAGCATCGCCTCGTCGTCCAGTGGTTGACCGGCGGCGATCATGTCGCGCAGGTCGCGGAAGTACCGCACGTACAGATCCGGCGTGAACGTGTTGAGCAGAACCGTCGGCCGGTCGGTGGGATTGGCGAAGGTGTGCGGAGCACCGGGCGGGACCATCACCAGCGTGCCGGCCGGGGCGTCGTGGGTGGCGTCGCCGACGGTGAACCGCGCGAATCCGGACACCACGTAGAAGCCCTCGTCGTGGCCGGCATGCCGGTGTTGCGGCGGACCCTGGGTGTGCGGAGCGAGGGTGATCTCCCCGACGCCCAGCCGGTGGGCCGTGGTGGTGCCGTCCTCCAGGATGCGCATCCGGGTCGGGCCGAGCTGGATCGTCTCGCCGTCGTCGGGTCCCACGACCGACACGGTGGTCATCTGCGCTCCATTCGTGAGAGTAAACTCTCGCCAACATACAGCCGTCACCGGTGCGAGTCCACTCTCATCGACGGCGGGCGAACACGACCTGGTCGAGCGGTCGGCCCGCGCGGCAGACTGAGCCGCATGTCCCGAGCTGACGCGGTGGCGGGCGCCGCGGCCTACTTCGACTCCGGCGCCTTCCTCGCGGACCTCCGCCGCCGGGTCGCGTTCCGCACCGAGAGCCAGACCCCCGACGAACGGCCGGAGCTGCGCGCCTACCTGGAACAGGAGATGGTGCCCGCGGCCCGCGGGCTGGGCGCCGACGCCCGGGTGCTGGACAGCCCGGTGGCGGGCACCGGGCCGCTGCTTATCGCGCGTCGCCACGAGGGCGACGAACTGCCCACCGTGCTCACCTACGGGCACGCCGACGTGGTGCTCGCCGAACCGGAGAAGTGGCGCGCCGGGCTCGACCCGTGGCAGGTCACCGTCGAGCAGGACCGTTGGTACGGCAGGGGAACAGCGGACAACAAGGGCCAGCACACCATCAACCTGGCCGCCGCCGAGCAGGTGCTGCGCGTCCGGGGCCGGCTGGGTTTCAACCTGACGATCCTGATCGAGACCGGCGAGGAGGACGGGTCGCCCGGCCTGCGTGACTTCTGCGCCGCGCACCGGGACGAGTTAACGGCCGACGTGCTGATCGCGTCGGACGGCCCGCGTGTCGCGGCGTCCCGGCCGACGGTGTTCCTGGGCTCGCGCGGCGCGGCCGGGTTCACCCTGCGCGTGGCATCGCGCGACCGGTCGTTCCACTCCGGCAACTGGGGCGGTCTGCTGCGCAACCCGGCCACCGTGCTGGCCAACGCGATCGCGACGATGGTCGACCGGCGGGGCCGCATCCTCGTCCCCGGTCTGCTGCCTCCGCCGATCCCGGACGACGTGCGCGAGGCACTGCGCACCGTGCCGGTCGGCGGCGGCGTCGACGACCCGGACGTCGACGAGGGTTGGGGCGAACCGGGACTCACCCCGGCCGAACGCGTCGTCGCGTGGAACACGCTGGAGGTCCTGTCCCTGGCCGCGGGCAACCCGGCGACGCCGATCGGCGCGATCCCCGGGACCGCGCACGCACACTGCCAACTGCGGTTCGTGGTGGGCACCGACATCGACAGCCTGACCGCCGTCCTGCGCGAACACCTCGACCGGCACGGCTTCCCGATGGTCACCGTCGAACCGGGTCTCGTCATGCGGGCCACGCGGATGGACCAGCACGACCCGTGGGTGCGGTTCGCCCTGGAGTCCCTGGAACGCACGGCGGGCAGCCCGGCGACCCTGCTGCCCAACCTCGGCGGCAGCCTGCCCAACGACGCGTTCGCCGAGGAACTGGGCCTGTGCACGGTGTGGATTCCGCACTCGTACCCGGCCTGTGCCCAACACGCGCCCGACGAACACCTGCTCGCCCCGCTGGCCCGCGAGTCGCTCCAACTGATGGCCGGCCTGTTCTGGGACCTGGGGGAGCGCGACGCCCGTTGAGCCGCTGCGGCACCCACCCGGCACGGGTCTCGACCGTCACGTGCCGTCGCGTAGGGCAGTGGCGATCCACTCGCGGGTCGCCGCCGCCCGCTCCGGGGCCGGCTTCGGCTCGGGCGCGCCGTTGATCGTCGCCACCAGGAAGAGGTACCTGGTCAGCAGCCGCAGGCCGGGCGGGGGCCGCCACCGCGGCTCGTCGTCGCGGTCGAACTCGACGATGTGGCGCCTGGCCTGGTCGGCGTCGTGTACGCCGGTCATGGCGGCCACCAGGTCGGCCGTGTCCGCGGCGACTCGTTCGGCGATGTCCCTGGCCTGCGGTGAATCCGCCGGTTCGCCACCCTCCTGGGACGTCCGCGCCGCCTGCAGGAGTCGTCGGTGTCGCTCGACGCGGGCCATCATGTCCGGCGACGCCATCAGTCTGCCCCGCTCGGTGCCGAACGTGCGGTGGAAGAAGCCCCGCACGGTCGTGCGGAACTCCTCGTCCCGCACCATCCCGGCCAGTTCGATCCACGCCTCCACCTGTTCGGCGGACGGCTCGTCGGGCAGCCGCGGACGCCTGCTGTGCAGCCGATCGACATAGTCGGGGTGGACGTCCAGGCCGTCGGTGACGAAGTCCCAGAACTCGTCGACCAGCCGGTCGCGGTCGTCGTCGGACATCGACACCAGCTTGTGCATCAGGCCGATCTGTTCGGTCGTGGTGTGTTGGCGCACGATCGTCCGCAGCGCCGCGCGGCGGGCCCGGAACTGCCGCAACCGGTCCTCGACCAGCCGCAGGTGCGTCACGGCCAGGTCGTGCAGGGTGGTCTCCTCGGCCAGCACCCGGCGGATGTCGTCCAGCCCGGCGCCCAGGTCGCGCAGGGTGCGCACGAGTTCGAGACGGACGATGGCGTGCACGTCGTACCGCCGGAAGCCGCCCTGTGTGACGGCCGTCGGCGTGAGGACACCCTCGTCGGCGTAGAACCTGATCGCGCTCACGCTCAGACCCGTCCGGCGGGCGACGTCCCCGATGGGGTAGAGGTCGTTCACACCCGCCACTATGGAATCTCCAGCGGGTCGAGAGTCAAGTGGTTCAGGAGTCGTGGCTGATCGCCGAACCGGTCAGCTGGCGGCCGTCCCGGCGGGACAGGACACACAGGACCGAGCGGGTGCCGTCCTCGCTGGTCGGGTCCACCTGCCAGGCGTTCGGGCTGGGCACCAGCACCGTGTAGCCGAGGGTGCTCGACTTGTCGCTCGGCGTGATCCACGCCGAGTAGAAGATGACCGTGCAGATGCCGTCCGCCTCGGCGACCAGCTGGTCGTGGTTCGGCGGCGCGAGGCGCAGAGTCGAGCTGCTGACCGCTGTCGTACTGTCGTACACCTCGAAATCGTGCGGGCTGTCGCAGTCCACCGACTCGGTGATGCTGCGGCCCGGCGCGACCTGGCCGTTGCCGCACTCGTTGTCGTCCAGTTCGAACCGCGGGATCTGGGCGTCCGACGCGCCGTAGGTCAGCGTGGCCGTGAGGGCCGTGGTCGGCTTGTCCGGATGGCCCACCGCGTGGCCGATGGCGTAACCGGCGACTCCGGTGCCGATCGCCAGCACGGCGACCGCGCCGATCACCAGCCCGCGCAGCGCCTTCCGGGGCGGCGTCGCGATCCTCGTCACCGGCAGCGCCGGGCCCGCCGCGTACTGCACGGCTGCGGTGGCCGTGATCGGCGCCGTCACGTCCGGGGTGTGCAATAGCGCGCGGACCTGCGGCGCCGTCAGCCGCGCGTTCGGGTCGGGCATCAGCAGCCCGCGGATGATCGTGGCCAGCTGCGGTGGGCAGCGGGTCAGCCGCGGCGCCTCGTTGAGCACCGCGTTCAGCGTCGCCGCCGTGGACACCCGTTCGAACGGGTCGTGGCCCTCCACCGCGAAGCACAGCACCGCGCCCAGCGCCCACAGGTCCGCCGCCGGTGTCGCCTCGCTGCCCTGCACCCGCTCCGGCGCCAGGTAACCGGGCGAGCCGATGAGCTTGCCGTTCGTGGTCAGCTTGGGGTCGTCGACGGCCTGCGCGATGCCGAAGTCGGCCAGCTTCACCCGTCCGTTGCCCAGCAGCATCAAGTTGCTCGGCTTGATGTCCCGGTGCACGACGCCCGCGGCGTGCGCCACCTCCAGCGCGCCGAGCACCTGCTCGGCCAGCGCGACCACCTGGTGCGGCGGCAGCGGCCCCTGGCCGCGCACCAGGTCGCTCAGCGTCGCGGCCTGCACCAGCTCCATCACGATGTACGTGGTCCCGCCGTCGTCGATCACGTCGTGCACGGTGACGATCGCCGGGTCGTTCAGCCGCCCGGCCGTCCGCGCCTCACGCAGCACCCGCTGCTGGAACACCTCACGCTCGTGGTCGTCGACGCCGTCGGCCAGCCGCAGCTCCTTGACGGCGACCTGCCGCCCGATCACCCGGTCATGGGCCCGCCACACCACACCCATGCCGCCCCGGCCCAGCACGTCGAGAAGCTCGTAGCGACCGCCAACCGTTCGCTGCCCCACGACAGGGCCCCTGGGGTCAGCCACAATCACTCCTCGTCTCATCGGCACCTGGTCGCGGCGATTCTGTCGCACTCGGAGTTCGTACGCGGGCGGTATCCGGCAAGGTGCCGGAGAAATGAATCGATTGACCCGTTTATCCGATTCCGTGGCTCGGCGGCTTGACGGTCGGAGAGATGCGCGTCACACTGCTCTCGATTCAGAGAGCGCTCTCCGACCGTGGCCACCGGACGTACCGCCGTCGTGCCGAGGCGGGGTCGCCGGGCTGTCCGACCTGTTCCATCGAGTCGCCGAACCCGTTCGCGGTAGCGGAAACGGGCGCTTCGCGGAGATCCGGGAGAGCGCTCTCCAACCGTGTGCGGACCCGTACCCGAGTCCGGGAGATGCCCATGATTCCGTTACGTGGCGCGACGATGCGCCCGTTCCGCACCCGCCGTGCCCGCCTCGTCGCGCTGCTGTCCGCGCTCGCCATGGCCACCTGCTCGCTCGTCGTGACCGGACCGGTCGCGCACGCCGCCGCGAACCTGTTGTCCCAGGGCCGGCCGGTGACCGCCTCCTCCGTCAACGGCGGCAACGCCGCGGCCGACGCCGTCGACGGGAACACCGGGACCCGCTGGGAGAGCGCCTGGTCCGATCCCCAGTGGCTCCAGGTCGACCTCGGGTCGTCCGCGTCGATCAGCCAGGTCGTGCTGAACTGGGAGACCGCGTCGGCCAAGGCCTACCAGATCCAGACCTCCGCCGACGGCACCACCTGGACCACCGTCTACTCCACCACCACCGGCGCCGGCGGCGTCGAGACGCTGACCGTGTCCGGCACCGGGCGTTACGTCCGGATGTCCGGCACCCAGCGCAACACCGGATACGGCTACAGCCTCTGGGAGTTCCAGGTCTACGGCACGGTCGGCCAGTCCTCCGCCTGCGGCACCACCGACGCGGCACTGGGCAGGCCGGCGACCGCGTCGTCCACCGAGAACGCCGGGACACCGGCCGGTGCCGCGTTCGACGGCGACCCGAACACCCGATGGTCCAGCGCGTTCGGCGATCCACAGTGGATCCAGGTGGACCTCGGCGGCAGCCGGACCATCTGCCAGGTGGTGCTGAGCTGGGAGGCGGCCTACGCGACCGCGTTCCAGATCGAGGTGTCCGTCGACGGCACCACCTGGACACCGGTCTACTCGACGACCACCGGAACCGGCGGCACCCAGACGCTCACCGTCGCCGGCACCGGCCGCTACGTCCGCATGAACGGCACCGCCCGCGCCACCGGCTACGGCTACAGCCTGTGGGCGTTCCAGGTCTTCACAACCTCGGACAGCGGTGGCGGTGGCTGCGCCGACCCGGTGATCTCCGGCTTCGCACCGGTCCGGGCATCCTCCTACGTCGGTGCCAACGCCCCGGCCGCGGCCCTGGACGGGCGCACGACGACCCGGTGGGAGAGCGCGGCGTCCGACCCGCAGTGGATCTACGTCGACCTGGGCGGTCCGGCCACGGTCACGTGCGTCGTACTCAACTGGGAGACCGCCTACGGCAAGGCGTACAGCATCGACGTCTCCACCGACGCCACCCACTGGACCAGCATCTACTCCACCGCCGACAGCCCGGGCGGCGTCCAGACCCTGGCCGTGTCCGGGACCGGCCGCTACGTCCGGATGAACGGCACCGCCCGGGCCACCGGCTACGGCTACAGCCTGTGGGAGTTCGAGGTGCACGGCACGGTCGACACGTCGGCGTCCGGTCCGACGATCCTGTCGCCGCCGACGAAACCGCCCGCCACCACCGGCCAGTTCGCCCTGACCGGACCCGCCGACAACGCGATGGTCACCGACACCCGCAGGCCGACGTTCACGTGGGCGGCCGTCGGCGGTGCCGCGCACTACCAGGTGTGGATCAACATCAGCCGCACCGACTACGACTTCACGCGGTCGGGCAACCTCCTGGACTTCTACACGAAGGTCGCCGAACCCACCGGCACCAGTTACACGCCCACCTGGGACCTCCCGGACCGCTGGACGTACCGGTGGTTCGTCGTGTCGGTCAACGGGTCGGGCGCCACGAGCACGTCGACCATCCGCACCTTCAGCCTCTACCACCCGACCGTCACCACGGTCGCCGACGGCGTGCCGGTGATCAACGGGATGCGGGACCTGAACAAGGACGGCACGATCGAGCGGTACGAGGACTGGCACCAGCCGATCGCCACCCGGGTGAACGACCTGCTCGGCAGGATGACCCTGCAGGAGAAGGCGTATCAGATGTTCTACGACAACCAGGCCCACCCGCAGGCCGGGTGGATCTTCGGCCCGGCGCAGCCGCAGGACCTCAACGGCTACCTGCTCGCGTCGTCGGCCACCCGGCTGGGCATCCCGCCGATCGCCGCCGGGGACACGATCATGGGCTACCAGACGACGTACCCGGCGCAGAGCGCGCTGGCCGCGGGCCGCGACTACCCGCTGGACTACCAACTGGGCGACATGCAGCGGAAGGAGGAACTGGAGGCCGGCGCGCGGGGCGTGCTCGGCCCGCTGGCCGAGGTGGGCACGAAGGTGCTGTACCCGCGCATCCAGGAGGGCAACGGCGAGAACGCCCAGGTGGCCGCGGCACAGGTGCGGGCGCTGGTCGCCGGGATGCAGGGCGGCCCGGAGCTGAACCCGCGCTCGATCCTGGTCACCGTCAAGCACTGGCCCGGTGAGGGCGCCGGCGGCGAGTCCGGTGTCACGTTCGACGGCACCACCATCAAGTACACGATGATCCCGTGGACGGCGGCGATCGAGGCGAATGCCGGCAGCATCATGACCGGCTACGCGGGCGCCGCGTACCTCGACCCGACCGGGGCGGGCGCCGGCAACAGCGCCCCGATCATCGACTACCTGCGCCAGAACATGGGCTACACCGGTCTGATCACCACCGACTGGCTGCCATCGGGCGCGTGGGTCAGCGCCGCCGAGGCCGGTGCCGACGTCATGGGTGGTGCCGACCCGGGAGCGGACGGGTTCTCCCTGGACAGCTTCGCGTCCACCGTGCCGCTGAGCCGGATCGACGACTCGGTCCGCCAGATCCTCACGGTGAAGTTCAAGCTGGGCCTGTTCGAGAACCCCTACGGTGACCCGGCGAACGCGCCCTACCGGTTCCACCAGCCGTCGTACGTGGCGCTGGCCGACCGGGCCGCGCGGGAGTCGATGACGCTGCTGCGCAACGACGGCGTGCTGCCGGTGAAGCTCAGGGCGGGCGACAGCATCGTGGTGTCCGGCGCACGGGCCGCCGACGGCGCCGCGTGCTGCCTGTGGACCAGCTACTTCCACTCCGAGTACGGCTCGCTGGACTTCCTGGACGCGATCGAACAGCGTGCCGCGACCGCCGGGGTGACCGTGTACCAGGACACGGCGCCCACGACACCGAAACTCGCCGTCGTAGCCGTGGGGGAGGCGTCCTACACCCATGCCACGAACTGGGTGAAGGAACAGCCCTACCTGCCACCGGACCAGCTGTCGATCATCCAGAACTACAAGAACCAGGGCATCCCGGTGGTGGTGCTGCTCGTGCTGCCCCGCCCCTACGTCATCACCGACTGGAACGGTCTCGCCGACGCCGTCGTCGTCACCTACCGGGGCGGCGAGCAGATGGGCCCGGCCGCGGCGTCCCTGCTGTTCGGTGACTACGCGCCCCGCGGCACGCTGCCGTGGCAGCTGCCCAGGAGCATGGACCAGATCCTCACACCGGGCGGCACGGACGTGCCGCAGGACGCCGTGGAGAACTGGGATCTGCCCTACGACCTGGGTGCCACGGATGCCGAGCGGACCGACATCCGGGCGCACATCGCGGCCGGCCAGACCGTGCCCACGACGTACGGGAACCCGCTCTACCCGTACGGCGCCGGGTTGCAGGGCTGGTAGCGCCGCGGCGTGGACACGTCGTGACGGGCTCTCCTAGGGTGGGTTGATCGTCCGCCAGGGAGGTCCGTCATGACGTCCGTGCCCCCGCCCGACGTGAACCGGTTGGCGGCCTGCAACGACCGCTACGGCTTCGGGTTGTCCGCCGAACAGGTTGCCGAGTTCGTGCCGCGGGTCGCGGGCGCGCTGGCGTCGTGGGACACCGTCGAACGACTCTACGAACGCACGGTTCCCACGCCGCCGCAACGGTCCTGGGCGACACCCGACGCGGAGCGCAACCGCCTGGGCGCCTGGTACGTCACGACGTCGATCACCGAGTCGGCGGACGGCCCGCTGTCCGGGCGCACGGTCGCGGTGAAGGACAACATCGCCGTGGCGGGCGTGCCGATGATGA